>NZ_JAAHHZ010000148.1:0-13776 GCF_010672005.1 Moorena sp. SIO4A5
CTCTTCTAGGGGTCGGGTTTGCACCGCCATCCGGATGAATAGTTGTAATCTTTCGGGGTTGTCCCCGCGAATTACCTAAGTCTTACCCCTCCTGGTAAAGGAGGCTCTTACTTAGAACAAGCCGCACGTCCTGATTTAGTTGAGATATTGAAATATCCTGATTTTCGAGTTGCAACTCGTCCCACGTAGGTACCGATTTTCTTGCCTTGAGTTACCACAGCACGGACAATATCACCCGTCTGAAAGCCTTTATGAATTTTTGTCCTTGAACAGTGACGGACAGGAAAACCATACTTGTTTGTTCGACAAAGCTGACGAGTTCCGTGACCTTTGGCAGCAATCATCAAAGGTTGGTAGTTTTCGATCATCAATGTTTCAACCTTTCCGACATTCGCTGCGTCTAACCAATGAGTTTTTGGAAGGCTTTGACGGCATCGATTGAATTTAGTCAATCCGCCGCTACCAACCTCAACAGGTAACCCAATTGATTTCAGTTCGTGGTACAACTTCCAACGAGTTGAATTAACAGAAGCCGCATCTGCTAAAGGACGTTTAGCTTGACTTAATACACCCTTGAGAATACTAGGTTTCTTAGACAGGAAAAGCTCAATATCTTGATTATATTTAGCTTGATTGCATGGGCGACACGCAATAGCTAAATTAGAAACCCGATCGGATCCGCCTTTAGACTTGGGTTTGATATGCTCAATTTCTAACTGAATATCTGTTGCCCCACAATAAGCGCATTTACGATTCCATTTTTCAAGCAAATATTCCCGAAGTTCGTAACCGTAAAGTGTACCCTGCTGGTACTCGATCCCAGATATTTCAGGATTTTGCAGTTTTTGAGTGTCGAACCTGACCAACTCTTGAGAGATGCCCGTAACAGGACATAATCGAGTCAGTTTTTTAACCCAAGTTAAAATGTTTTGAACTCTAGACGTCAGGCTAGGAGCTAGCCAACTTTTTGGTCTAGTTCTATTAAGAAATCTGGGCTGACGATATCGAGTCTTACGGTGGCGTCGGGCACGCCTTAACTGCCTACGAGAGGTTAAAGCGTTTGTTACCTGGAAACCTCTATGAGTAAGCTCGGCTCCCCAAACCACTCGATTCCCTTGGACGATAGCTAAGCCACTTGTTTTTGCCCCAGGATCTATTTTGATTTGTGACCCGTGAGTTGTTGGTTCTTTTATTTCCTCCGTCAAGATTATAGTAAACGGATAACGACGATAGACCTTGGCTTTGCCTGCTGAGAGTAAAATTCTAGCTCTCACCGGTTTGCAAGGGTCTAAAGGTTGCCGATTTTTGTTAAGTACAAATACACGCATAACTGTGTTTTCTCCTATCGCTAGGGTAAAGTTAGCTTAGTCAAAGTTATTTCTCGGTACTTTCCCAATCGCACTGGTTTAACTCAACTACACCTGTTTAACGACCGGGTTCTAGAGCTGGGGACTAGCTACGCATCCCCAGGTAGGAACTTGAACTCTTAGAAATAACGTAGTTCTATAAAAACTTAGACTGGTAAACTTTGAGCTTGAAAGCTCCCGCTATAGTCTGTTCGCGCAGCGTCGGCTACGCCGAAATACTTAGCGGTGAGTTGTTTACAGTTTCCCAATTATCTTTGGTGTTGTGCTACCAATTTTTTTAGGTAAGAGTAAGCTTCTTCTGGTGAAAGAGTGAAGATTTGACCTTTGCATAGGATTTCGTACCTTCCTAAGTAATAACCATGTCCACCAATTAAACCCATCTTTGCGGCTTGATTGCCAAGCTTGGTTAATTCCTGTCGAATTGAATAGTCCAATTCTTCTATTTGTTGATCAATAACTTGATTAATAGTTTGTTCCTTCATGTTTGACCGCTCCTCGTTTATTTATAATACTGCTTTATGCACCCCACAACCCATCGACCTGGGGATAGCGGTCAACAAATTGGGCGCTTGCCTGGATTAACTGCATGAATGTACTCACTTCCTGATGTCGGCCATCCCCGTTTATAGGATGCTTCCTCAGGTTTCCCCCAACCTAGCTGCAATATAATTTCCCAAAAGTTGTAATTCTTATATTCATAGAGATTTGCCCATTCCGTTTTCTGGGCGACCTCTTTTACATCATTGGGCATAATTTTTTGATAGTCTTTACCAAAATTAATACTTAGGTATAAGTCCATACCTTGGATGCCTCTATGCCAAAACTCGAACAGGTCAGCTTTGGCAGCTTTAAGGATTTTCAGGTCACTCTCTAGGGCGGCTAACTGCTCGTCAATAGCAGGATAACGTAGAGTCTTTCCTTTCATAGTCAGTTCGCGCCAAATAATGCCTGAAACTTGGTGTTGCCGTTGGTAGCTGTGAACTGCGGCTTTAAAGTCGTTATAAGCACTGAACTTTTGAATTCCCTCCGGTTTCAGAAAGCGATCAATCACAGGGTTACCAGACACCGAAGCTGACAGATTAAGACGTTGCCCATTCATGCACGAACGACGTTCTTGAGCCAAAATTTCGATTAGCTCCTGTGTGCTGTAAACCTTGGACATCAGCACGGATGTTAACTGTACTTACAAATAGCTTAACCCGTAAACGTGACAAAAAAATAGGGTAAACGCCAATGGCAGTTCACTCATGACTAAAACAATTGTCTTCATGTTACGTTGTGGGAGTTTGATTGGATGGATGTCTCAGCACTAAGCCAATTAAATCACTCTGATGTTAACTGAGCATTTATATCATTGACAGTGCGCAGCTTTAACTCTACAGATTCTGAACGGGGTAGTAAGTTAAACACTTCCCGAAACACATCATCTATCTGTTCATAAGCAACTTGTCCAATTTCATTGAGTACTACCTCTGCCTTTTGGTCAATCAGTACTGTCTGGGGAATTAAATCTTGGTAGTAGTATCCCGCTTCTGTGGGTGTATAGGTAGCATCGGCTAACAAAGTGTCGATGTTGACTGGAATAAAACTCGCTGCCCTACCATAAGGCTCCTGTAACTTAGAGATAGTCACAGAATATAGCTTGCAATCCCTACTGTCATCTACGTAGAACACCAACAAAGCTGGCTTTTTCCTGCGCAAAGAATCTTCTAAGGTAATTCGTGGTGGGACTATAGAGCCATTCCCAGCATACAGAGCAAAAATATTACCATCAAAGCTGTCATCATCGAAACTTGCTAATGCTGATGGTGTTCCCAGTAGATACCAGCAGCTCAGTAAGCCGACCAGAATCAATAGGCATTTGGAAACAAATCTACACCTTACACAGCAACTATATTTAATAGTCCTGTATCCGAATCTTCCTAAACCGTCTATCATACCGAATTATTAGCCCTTATCTCAAATCCGAGGTGAATCCAAGTCCAAGGGTTTCAAAAATCGCAACAATCACTATAGCAATTGTAATTCAGTTGTGAACCGTAGTGCAGGCATATTGGCTGCACTACCAGGATAACTAGACTTAGTTGTGAGTCAACCGGATGAATGAAATGGTGACTAGCCTGTTTTCTATCCCAGCAGAGAAATGCTACGGATGAGTGACATCATACACGCTATGAATGCGATCGCATATACTGCACCCACGCGATCGCATTCATCACTGTATCACTGTCAGATCAGCAGGAGCGACCCAAGGGCAGTTTACCTGCCCATTCGAACGCGCGCCTGAGATTTCCGATCAGGGAAAATTATCAAAAATCCTCGGTTGCTGATGCCCAAGGCACAGTTGATCAGCAGAAGTGATGGGCAACACCACTCCAGCTAAAGGAATTGATATTCAACTGCCTCAACCCTTGCTACCACAAGACCTAGGAATATACCAATTACTCTTAGGTGTAACAGTATTCGGTTCAGCCGTCAGGATAATTGTACCATCCTCCCCAACAGTCCAACCCTGAGCTTCCACTATTTTCTTCGGACGAGAAGGAGTAGGAGTCTCGGCAGTGCGGCGTTTCCCTCTCATGGGCAAGTAACTGACCTCAGGGGTAGGAGTAGAGGTAGCTTCTTCGATCTTCTCTTCTTCAGTATCAAGGGTGATCCAATCTACCAGTACAGACTGTTGATTGATTGGGTCTAGGGGACTCGGGGGTAAGCCACCTCGTCCAGTAACAATGAATTCACCCAGTTCATCTACGGCTACTTTTCCGCTACTGGGACAGTTAGCAACAATTAATGCTGAAGGGTCAACTAGTGATGTTGGTAAGTTTTCAGGATCCTGTGCTGAGCCGGTAATATCCCTGGTCACAGTCCCAGATTGACCACCGCTAAAGCTCAGAGCTGCTATTTCACTATTATTATTCTCAAAAGCTAGGGATTCGATTATATTTCCAGATGAGTCCCTAAATGCACGGTCATCTTCGAGTACCTTCATATTGAATAAGCCTTGCAGGGTGATGTTAATTTTTCCACCATCCCCTTGCTGAGCATTAGCAAATATATCGCTACCTTTCTCATCATTAGTTAGAGGTAGCGCTACTAATACTCCACCAGAAATATCGATATTTCCACCATTGGCATTACCTATAGCGCTAGCCAAAATTAGGCTGTTGTTATCGAGTATGATCACTCCCGGTACATTGATTTCGATAGTTGCTGCTTCTTGGTTGTTGGTTTGTTTGCCAGTAGCAGCTACAAGTTGGCCGTTGTCTAGGGTTAGAGACTCAGCCTTAATGGTTAGTGTGCCAGCTACTCCTCCCTCGCTCTCATCCACATCGGTTTCTGGAAAACCATTCTGAGTTAATTCTACACCGCTTACTGCTATTCGTGCTCCATTCTCGACAGTTAGCTTATCTGTTTCTATAGTCACATTTCCTGCTATCCCTGTTTTAGTGGAAGCGGAAATTTCGCTATTGTTTACCGTCAAGATGTCTAAATCTAAGGTTATGTTCCCACCTTGACTTGTTTTGGCAGTGGAAATAATTTCAGCACCATCGGTTAGTTGCACTTCATCGGCATCAATGTTGATATCACCACCGGTAAAGTCACTTTCGCTTTGGGCATTCAAAACTCCACCATCTGATAGATTCAAGCTCTTTGTTGTTATGTCAATACCCCCTCCTTTACCCTCAGCTCCTTCTCTAGTTGCAGTGGATATGCTACTGGTTCTTTTAACCCCAGAAATTTCCACAAAATCGGTGGCATTGACTGTAATATTACCTGCTGGGAGTTTGCCATTAGTCGAAGCTTCTAATTTCCCTCCATCTTTGAGGGATAGAGAGCGAGCTGTAATGGTAATGTTACCAAGGCCTCCTGGGGAGTTTTGCGCGCTCTCTGGGTTTCCCGCGTTACGCCCTATGGCAGTTCGGATGTCGCTATTGGTAACCTCAATCTTATCTTTAGCAGTTATCTCGATATTTCCAGGATTTCCCTGACTGTTGTTTGTAGTCTGAGCATCGATCGAGCTTCTATTGCTTAAGAATAGTGAGCCAGCTTTAATGGTTATCTCGCCACCATTGCCTGTAACTCCCCTTTGGGATCTTGTTTCAATTTGGGCTCGATCTGTCATGATAAATTCTCCATCAACTTTGATGTCGATCGTGCCCGCGTTTCCATTTCCTGATGTATTAGCAGTTATACCATCAGAACCACCCCTTGGATTTTTATCTGAGCCTAATCCAATCATCGTCAGTGACCCGACACGAATGTCTATGGAACCGCCGTCACCCCCAGCTTTTGAGTCAGTCCTAGCTGTAATTTGGACTAGACCTCTTTCCGATTCAGGATTGCTGGGATCTTTGCGAGCATCAAGCAATAGGGAATCAGCTTCAATCTCAATGCTCCCGCTATTTCCTTCAGCTTTATCTTGAGCGATACTCTCAATTTTGCTATCGTATTTAACCTCAACTGCTCCACCAGCCAAGATCGTAACTTTTCCTCCGGTTCCCTTACCGCTATTTTGGCTCTTAATTCTGCTGTTATCAGCCAGGGTAACATTGCCATTGACCTTTAATGAGATATTGCCGACACTGCCCTTTGTTTTGGAATTACGTTGTTCTGTTTTAATGGTACCTTGCTTTTTCAGGAGTACATCGCCAGTCACATCGATGGTAATGCTGCCGCTATCACCATCTCCCCCTGTTATTGCGGAAATTCCTGGGTTTTGTCTCCTAGATTCGATTACCAGGGAGCCAGCAGTAATTTGAATGCTTCCTCCTGGTCCACCTTTTAGTTCACCTTTTTTGTCATCAGTTGTTAAGGTAAAAATTCCATGCTGATTTCCGCTATTAGAAGCAATAATCGAAACTGAGTCATCAGCGGTAATAATAATATCACCCCCTTTCTGACCATTTCCCTTAGTTGTGGTGAAGATTCCCTGCTCTCTTCGAGCCGTCTCTACTGTCAACGAGCCAGTATCGATAGTAATTTTTCCGCCTTCTCCACCTTCTCGATTGGTCATGGTAAAGATGCCATTATCTCCTCTTCGGCGAGAAGTAGAGCGAACCGATACTGAGTTATCAGCACTTATAATAATATCACCACTTTTATGACCATTATTCTCAGTTTTAGTAAAAATACCCTGATCTCGATTAGAGGTTTCTACTTCCAAAGAATCAGCAATAATCCTAATCTCACCACCATCAACATTACTATCTTTTGCTACGAAAGTTTCTATAGCGCTATCGGTAATTACAACATTCCCTTTCTTGACGCCATCCGGAAAATCTAAACCTAGCTTGTTACCGTCTTTAGTTAATGCTACTTGTCCTGGTGCGCCCAATCCCGCTAACAGAATATTCCCACCTTGATTGGTGCTAATCTTACTATCTTTAACCTCAACATCACCACCAAGTAACAATAGGTTATCAACTGCCAGCTTCTCTAACTTGGCTTGACTGGTAATATTCCCCGGAATTTGATTAAAGAAAAACACATTAGGATTAACCGTCAGCAATGGCGAAGGAGGCTCTGGATTAGAAGCACTAAACACTCCTTGATTCCCAAACCCAATCCCATCAGCAGTGGTGCCCACAAATGAACCAGATACATCCAGCTTGGCTTTATCCCCAAATAAAATCCCATTGGGATTAATCAAAAACAAATTCGCTCCACCATCGACACCCAAGGTTCCTAAAATATTGGAGGGATTAGCACCAGTTACCCGAGACAGAATATTTTCAATCCCAGCTGGATTAGCAAAATAAACTCTTTGCCCGTTTTCAACATTAAATTCTAAAAAACTGTGGAACAAGTTGATATCCCGGATTGCTCCTCCTTTAATTAGATCAACAATTTTCCCGTTTACATCACCAGAGCCCAGGTCTAGCTGCGATCTTTCCCCTGTGGGCAAGGTAGTATCAGGAGTAATCTGAGCATGAGCTTGGTTAGCTGAAAATGCGTACGCTCCACTAATGGCTAAACATAGGGCTAACCCTAACTGAGTGTTATACCGTTTCAAGACATCTAATGCCATGGCAATGGTTTCTCCTGATCCTGGGTCGGGTGATTTTACTTAGGCACTTAAGGTTAATCAATTTCTTGCCATCGATTACGTTAGTATTAATTAACCTAGTTTTGATTAACCTAGTAACAGCTAATCAGTTTGATTCATAATGGCTTGAGACTGTTATTCTTTTTGGAAAGAATAATTTTAGTTATTATACACCTATAGGTGGTAGCCATGGATGTAAAGTTTTGTTAATTCAGATTAACTAGGGCTACAGGGAATGCTGATCCAAAGCGGCTGATCAGGAGCATCCTATCATATCCAAAATTGCTGAAATTTCCAATAGTGGAGTAATTGGACTGAAGTTCTAAACTAGCGCTATAGTTAGGAGCCGCTTAATCTGAGCAATTTTAATTAGCGCTATAGTTGCTGAATCAGATACTTCAATGGAGCAGCTGTGGGATTGACCGTTCGCGCAGCTTCGGGCTTTGCCCAAAAGGTCTTGGTCTGGCTAGTTAAGGGAGTCTTACTATTATAGCGCTACGCGCAAGTCAGCAAGGTTCTTGCGTCAGAAGTCAAAAGTAAGCTATGACTAAGTTTGCTGAGTTTAGGAATGTCAAACACCTTAATGGGTAGTGCTATACTAACTATCACTAAATGGTAGGCCATGCTTGGCTTCGCTGCACTAAAGCGCTTCGGATTGGCTGAAAAATTGGTCTATCTAAAGCCATTTCAAGGATACTGCCGTGGGATCCCCTAGCCACTGACGAGATCGCGCTGCACTATGATCGTGTCAACAAGGCGTGAGGTTTTTCCCGAGACTTGAGAAATTTTGCATCTACTTGATAGACTGGGGCATCCCATGAGATAATAGTAAATTGTGTTTAATTGTAATATTTGAGTTCTTAGAAAAAAAACTATGGCAAGTAAGAAAGGTGTCCGAATCGTTATTACTCTAGAATGTACGGAATGTCGCAGTAACTCCAATAAGCGTTCGGCTGGTGTTTCCCGCTATACCACTAGGAAGAATCGCCGTAACACAACATCACGTCTGGAACTGAAGAAATTTTGCCCCAATTGCAACAGGCACACAATTCACAAAGAAATCAAGTAGATTTGGTCCTTGGTCATTTGTGAATTGAATTTTTTAATTCAAAATGGACTATTGACAAAGAACAAATGACTATAATCATTAACCAGTAACCCAAATAACCAATAACCAATCATAACCAATCATGACTTACTTTCGTAAACGTCTCTCTCCGATCAAACCCGATGAACCGATTGACTATAAAGATGTTGAGTTGCTGCGCAAGTTTATCACTGAACGGGGAAAAATTTTACCCCGCCGCATTACTAATCTAACGACTCAACAACAACGAAAGCTAACCACAGCCATTAAGCGAGCAAGGTTCTTGGCTTTGCTACCCTATATTAATAAAGAAGGTTAAGGTGAACAATCACGGTCTTCCTCTGGGATATTTCCCGTGTGAAGAATGAAATATCAAATAAGAAGGATGAAGGATGAAGTATGAAGGATGAAATGGGGTGATCGATGGCTCAGGCGTGGGATGCAGTGGCCTCATGGGGAGGCCACTCGCGCTCTGCATGGCTGACATGGTTAACTAAAAACTTGCGACTCAACCAGGAGTTACACTGACCACTGAGCGCTGACCACTGAGCGCTGACAACTTCAGACTTCAGACTTCAGACTTCAGACTTTAGACTTGACCCCCTCTGCTGAGTTGGGCATCTCAACAACACAGGATAGACTGGGGGGAGGTGGATTTGGTAAACGCTACCCGGGTTATCAGAACTGGTGGAAAAGGGAACACTAATCGAATTTCGCTTACAAGGAGAACGCCATCTCGCCGTTGTCGATCGTCCAGAGGGCAAGAACCACTTGATTGCTTTGGATCAACGGGGGAAACTGCACAAGCTCCATCCTCGACAAGTCACCTACACAGTGGCGGATTCTACTTATAAGCCATCACAAATACCAGAGTTTCTTGCTCGAGTACAACCGTATCTAGACCCAGATAGCTTAGAATTAGCCTGGGAATTACTGGTGGAAGAAGGAGAGGCGGTTACCTGTGCTGACATGGCACAGTTATTATTTTCTGAGCAAAGTCCACCCCAGTGCTATGCTGCACACTGTATTCTGTTTGAAGACAAAATCTATTTTAAACACAAAGCACAAACCTATGAACCCCGCTCCGCTAGCATGGTGGCTGAAATCAAGCATCAACTGGCAGCGGCTCAATCAAAGCACCAGGAACAAGAAGAATTTTTGAAGCGAGTACAACAAAAGCTAGGGGGTGAGGAAGTAGAGTGGCTTGATAGCGATCGCACTCGCTTTGATGCTCTAGAACGGTTCGTTAGTGAACCAGATAAACCCTCTCGTGCAGTTCAGGAAACTCTGGAAGCAGTAAAACGCCATCAAAACCCAGAAAATGCCTTCAATTTGTTGGTAAATCTGGGTTTGTGGCATCCTCACCAAAAGTACTTGCTGCGTCATAAAATCCCAACTCAATTTCGTCGTGAGGTACTCGAATTGACCCAGCAATACCTGGCAAATCCTCCTACTGACCCAGATTCAGATCGCTTGGATTTAACTCATCTGAAACTCTACACCATAGATGATGAAAGTACCCAAGAAATAGATGATGGGTTGAGTATAGAAGATCTAGAGGATGGCACTCAGCGTCTGTGGATTCACATCGCTGACCCAACCCGCTTGGTAATGCCAGGGGATAACCTTGACCTAGAAGCAAGACGGCGTAGTACCACCATATATCTACCCACAGGCATGATTCCCATGTTCCCATCGGAACTGGCAACTGGTCCAATGAGTTTGGTTCAAGGTCAAGTCTGTGGCGCACTCAGTTTTGGCGTGATATTGGATGAAGATGGTGCCATCTATGACTATCAGATTCGCCCCAGCTTGATTAAACCCACCTATCGCCTGACTTATGAAGATGTAGATGAAATGTTGCAGTTAGGGGTACAGGCAGAAACAGAACTGTTTGCGATCGCTAACTCGGCTGTGCGTCGGCAAAAGTGGCGCAAGTCTCAAGGGGCGATTAGTATCCATATGCCAGAGTCGGTAATCAAGGTGGGAAATGATGAGCAAATTACCATTGAGGTGTTAGAAGATTCACCATCACGGCAAATGGTGGCAGAAATGATGATTCTGGCAGGTGAAGTGGCTGGACGCTATGGTCAACTGCATCAAATTCCCCTACCATTCCGAGGACAACCCCAGCCAGAACTTCCCTCCCAAGAAGAACTGCTGCTATTGCCAGCGGGTCCAGTGCGGTTCTGTGCCATGCGTCGGTGTATGCCTAGAAGCGAAATGAGCATTACCCCAACACGCCACGCTAGTTTGGCTTTGGAAACTTACACCCAGGTAACCTCTCCCATCCGCCGCTACACTGACTTAATGACTCATTTCCAGCTGAAAGCTCATCTACGGGGTGACCCCCTACCCTTTGAAGCTGAACATTTGCTCGAAACGATGCAGAGTGTAACCAGAACAGCTAAGGACGCTAGTGAAGTAGAACGTGATACCAACAAATATTGGGGATTGGAATATTTACGGCGTAACCCGAATCAGGTTTGGCAAGTATTAGTACTCAGTTGGTGGCGAGAAAACGAGAATAAGGGCAACATTCTCCTAGAAGAGTTAGGTCTAGAATTGCCCATGCGTTTCCAGCGTTCGGTTCAATTAGGCGATCGCTTACACGTCAAAGTCAGTCACGCTGATCCCCGTAAAGAAGTTATTCATTTTCAAGAACTAGCGAACTCAGAGGCTCAACTTGCTTTTAACTCAAAGCTAGAAGATGGCTCAGCTTCTGCTGTCAACAGGTTCGCGTAAATCCCTTTTCTTGTATAAGGCTCGGATGTAAGCAGTTAATGATGTGACCGAAAAGTCTGAGGGCGCAAGCCCCTGAATTCTATTCATGGGGTTAGCCCGAAAGGAATTTATTCCCTAACAGATAGCTGTAACTTTTCCTTTAAAATACCGACTATAATAGTAAGCAAACTAAGCCAATCAAGGAGGTGATACTGGGTGTTGGTAATGGAATTTAAAGCGGTTTTAAAAGAGCCTCAAAAATTAGCAATAGACGAAGCAATTAGGACAGCAAGATTTGTCCGAAATAAAGTACTTCGGTACTGGATGGACAACCGTGGAGTGGGCAAGAAAGAACTGTACCGTTACAACACCCAAATACGCGAAGAATTCAAGTTCGTAAAAGACCTTAATAGTCATGCATGCCAGGCGTCCGTTGAGAATGTAGAACGGGCTATCAAGCGGTTTTATGACAACTGCAAAAATAAGGTTCCTGGCAAAAAGGGATACCCCCGTTTTAAAAAACATTCTAGATCGGTCGAATACAAGCAGTCTGGATGGAAGTTATGGCCAGATAAAAAGTCGATAAAATTCACCGACAATAAAGGGATTGGCCAGGTTAAACTCAAAGGTACCTGGGACTTATGGCGTTTCGACCAAAAACTTATCAAGCGGGTCAGAATAGTCCAAAGGGCGGATGGTTATTACGTTCAATTCTGTGTCAAATTAGACAATCACGAACAACTAGAAGCTACCGGCTTTACTGTTGGTTTGGACGTAGGACTGAAAGAGTTTTATACGGACTCAGACGGGTATTCAGAACCCAATCCAAGGTTCTATCGAAAAAGCGAAAGACGTCTGAAATTTTATCAGCGTCGGGTTTCCCGGAAAAAGAAAGGCTCTGCTAACCGTAAGAAAGCAATTAATGATCTAGGCAGGACACACCTCAAAATAAGTAGGCAACGTGAAGAACATGCGAAGAGACTCGCGCGTTGCGTAATCCAGTCTAACGATCTGGTCGCTTACGAAGATTTGAGAATTAAAAACCTGGTAAAGAATCATTGTCTTGCCAAGTCTATTAACGATGCTGGTTGGTATCAGTTTAGAAAATGGTTGGAGTATTTTGGCCAAAAGTTTGGCCGAATAACTGTTGCAGTTAATCCGGCTTATACAAGCCAAAATTGCTCCAGTTGTGGTGAGATGGTCAAAAAGTCATTATCGACTCGAACTCACGTTTGCCAATGTGGCTGTCAATTAGATCGAGACCACAATGCCGCCAAAAATATCCTAACTAGAGCACTGAGTACGGTGGGGCACACCGGAACTTTAATCAACGCTTGGGGAGAGGGTGCCTCTACTCTTCTTGGCTCCGGCCTGGAAAAGCAAGTAACCTCGTTGAACCAAGAATCCCCCAGCTTCTAGCTGTGGGGAGTGTCAAGAAACATCATATAGTGTGATTTAACAGTGTAATTTAATAGTGTTATGTAAGTATGTCAACCTACTTACCAGTTGGAAATTCACTTCTACTGTAAAACTAGAAAGCTTGCTTTGATGTCTCGACATAAGTACAAGAGATTAAAACACCAAATCACCTCGGTACCGAGCCGTTGGTACTTCTGCCTATCTTTTGCTATTACCATCCTGCTGGGATGGGTTGGTGTAGCAGCAGCACAAGATAGTAACACGAATAATTTCACTAACCTGTCTACTATCTGGTTGTTAGTTTCATCTTTTCTAGTCTTTTTTATGAATGCTGGCTTTGCCATGTTAGAAGCCGGGTTATGTAGACGAAGAAATGCGACTAATGTCTTGGCTAAAAATTTGATAGTTTTCTGTATATCAGCCTTAGCATTTTGGCTAATTGGCTTTGGCTTAATGTTTGGTGATGGCATTACTTACAGTTGTGTTCCAGGAGAAAATACTAGTTTAAGTTTAGTGGGTCAAAAGGGCTTGTTTTTTAATCTTCCCTTTCCCCAATTTGGAAATCTGGGCTTTCCAGAATCAGGATTTAATTGTCTCAATCAAGATTGGTCTAATCACTCCTTTGCGTCTCTATTTTTATTTCAGTTAGTCTTTGCTGGAACTGCAGCGACTATTGTTTCAGGAGCTGTTGCTGAACGGGTAAAATTCTGGGCATTTCTCCTATTTAGTTTTTTCCTGGTTGGTTTTATCTATCCCGTAACCGGTCACTGGGTTTGGGGACACTATGGTTGGCTAGCCAAGGCGCTAAAATTTCATGATTTTGCGGGTTCAACTGTAGTCCATAGTGTTGGTGGTATGGCTGGCTTGGTAGGGGCTTGGCTACTAAAGCCACGACAAGGTCGTTTTGGCTACAATTTAAGAACAGATAGATATGAAGGTCTCGAAACTGAAAAGTTCTCTGCGGATAATCTGGGTTTAGCCACCTTAGGCTGCTTAATTCTTTGGCTGGGCTGGTTTGGTTTTAATGGTGGCTCAGCAAAGGATCTCGATTATGTAGCCAATACCATCACAACTACCATGATGGCAGCAGCAGCTGGTGGAATATCCAGCGTATTTTTTAGTCCAATTATCCT
>NZ_JAAHHZ010000149.1:0-13619 GCF_010672005.1 Moorena sp. SIO4A5
CCATAGCTCGTAATTTTACACTCAATTTATACCGTGACCAAATGTTTAAAAATATGGCACAAGCTCAACGACTTTGTTCTTTTGGTCTAGACACGCTTAAGCAACTTTTTAGAATGAAATAGCCCTGAGCTGAAGTCCCCCTTTTTAAGGGGGATTTAGGGGGATCTCTTTGCACCTCATGGGAGAGAGAATTGCTATAACTAACCTGCTCCTGCGTCTTTCCAATTCAAAAATTAAGGCTTTGTTCATTTAAAATAATGTCTTGATAAGTACCTGACTTCACTAAACGACCTTGATCGAGTAAATAGATACAATCACAATGTTCAATAGTGGAGAGACGGTGGGCAATGATAATCATCGTTTTAGTGCCATTCAAGGATTTAATTGCTTCATTAACCAAGTATTCAGTTTCATTATCTAGTGCAGAAGTCGCCTCATCTAAGACTAAAATTTCCCTCTGATGGTAAAGTGCGCGAGCAATTCCTATGCGCTGGCGTTGACCACCAGATAAACGCACTCCCCGTTCACCAACAACAGAGTTAACTCCCTCAGGCAATTGCTCAACAAACTCCGCAAGTTGAGCAGATTGGATAGCCTGATCTAATCGTTCTCGATCAATTAAATGCTTTGGAACACCAAAGGCAATATTTCCTTCGATTGTGTCATCTATCATAAAAATCGACTGTGGGATATAGCCAATTAAATTTTGCCAGGAACGCAGATTATTATATATCGATTTACCCTTGTACCTAATCTCACCACTCTCAGGAGCTAATAGACCTAAAATAACATCAACTAATGTTGTCTTACCTGAGCCTGATTTACCGATTAAACCAATAGATTGACCTTTGTTGATAGTCAAGGATATGTTCATAATAGTAGGGTCTAAAACCTTGGGATAGCGGTAGGTAATTCTATTAATTTCAATTTGATTATCCTCCGGTGATAGACTTCTATTAATGTCAATGGACTTGGCAAAATACCTGAATTGCTCTGAGGGAGTATTAGGCTTGGATAGGGGAGATAAATATGATAAATATGTAGGCTCAAAAATTTTCTCTACTTCAATGTTTTCTAACTCTTTTAAATCCAAGTATATTTTATTAATCGAATAGCTGGAGTTTCGCATCAAAGCAATATTAGATGTTAAATGACTAAATGCTGGAATCATGCGCACAGAAGCCAAAGCGAAAATACCTAAAACTTGGATAATATTTTCTGTTCCAAGGTTAAAGACTAACACTATAGATACAAAAGCTACTAAAAATGTCACTAAAATCGCTTCAATTATAATGCGAGGCAAAGCTTGGAAAGTATGAAACGATGTCATGCCATTAACCAGTTGATCGACTTGATCACTCATTTGCCTTTCAAAGTAAGATTCGCAACCAATAATTCGTGTTTCTTTTAATCCTCCAAGGCTATGATTGATGATGCGAATCATTTCCTCCTTAGATTGAGATACTTTTTTTCCCCATTCGGAAATTTTGTCTTTAAATTGGTAGATAATTCCCAAGGGAATTAGTAAAACCAAGGCTAGAGTAATTGTGGCGATCGGATCGGTGATTATTAGTAAAACAACTAAAAATACTATAATAATAAAACTAGCTACGGTTTTTAGGAAAGGAATCATAAATTTTACACTAAAAACTCCAGAGTCTTCCAAAACCGTGTTGATCAAAAAAGCTGTATTTTTTCTGAGATGAAATGTGTAAGGTGCTACCAAGTAGGCGTGGAGCAAATTTGATGATAGTTCACCATACTGAGTAAAGCTAAATTTAAAGATATATTTTTGAGCTTGGAAACTTAATAAGGATTTAGTCCAGAAGGCAACAATAATGATTAAACCTAGCAAGGCAATAAACTGAACTTCAGAAGTTAAACTTAACTTGACATAAACCCAATGCAGCCGAGAATTTAGTTCAATCAACCTTGGGTTAGTAGCTAACCCCATAAATGGCCCGACAAGTCCAATACCTACAGTATCCAAGAGGGAGGTTAGTAAGATTAATAACAGAAGAGGGATTAGTCGGAGTTTTCTTTCTCCGAGAATGTATAAAAAATTTGACAAATAGCTAACCATTTGGTATGTAAATTATTAGGATGATAAAGGAATAATTTAGTGTAATTCAGCTTTATGATGCAGTCAAAGATATGATTGAGATTGGTCAAATCTAGACAATTGTCCTAGTCCGCTGGCATTGCCGGCATCAAGAGAAGCTCGACAATCTCAATCCCTTCCATAAAGCCATTCAGCTCTCGAAGGTGAGCTAATGCCGAATTGCGTTGATTGAAGTAACTCTGATTAGACTGTTAGCATCTATAACGTTTATAAAAGAGTTTTTAAAATCCAGAAGCCCACAAGCCCTGTTAGTGTCGGCATCCTGTCTATGTTATACTTACTATAAAATATATTGATAATTTTTATACTTAAATTGTTTATTATTTTCCTAGGAAAAAACGAGTAATTTCATAGATTTTAATTGCCCTTAATTTAGCCAGAATAGTAATTGATAGATTGAGGAAACATATTAGCCGATTTTATTGGAAAATTTATAGACAATTCTCCTGGCAATTTATAGTGTGTTTTCTATTATTTTTTCTGAGCAAAATGCCGGGAATCAGGATAAAATAAAATGACAGGTCCGCGCTATCCACGCTCTCGGACCCCTTTAGGGATGATGGTACTATAGCGCTACGCGCAAGTCAGCAAGGTTCTTGCGTCAGAAGTCAAAAGTAAGCTATGACTAAGTTTGCTGAGTTTAGGAATGTCCTAAGCTTAATGCGTAGTGCTATACCTTGCCCTTAGTGCTTAGTTCACTTACCTAAAAATGCTCAAATGACCAATGACGACTGGCTAGAAATCGGTAGAATTGTTTCCCCCCATGGGCTAAAAGGAGAGTTGCGAGTCTATCCCAGTTCTGACTTTCCCGAGAGGTTTGAGGAGCCAGGACAGCGCTGGTTAAAACCACCAGGGGATAATCCACCCCAAGCTGCAGAATTACTTTGGGGACGTTTTGTCCCTGGTAAAGGGTTATATGTTGTGCAGCTAAAGGGGGTAGACAACCGGGATCAGTCAGAGGCGTTGCGCGGTTATCAACTGTTGGTACCAGCCAGCGATCGCCCAGAGTTAGAGGAAGATGAGTATCACATCTTAGACTTGATTGACCTTGAAGTGTTTAATCAACTCACTGGTGAAGCTGTGGGAGTAGTCGTAGATGTGATCCCAGCTGGTAATGACCTTTTGAAAGTTAAATTGCAATCTTCAGTGCAACCGCCCCCAACCGATGCGGAAACTGCACCACCCACTCGAACTAGCAAGAAACGCCAATCCAAGGGTAAGAAGGAACCACAGCCAGCAACGGTACTGATTCCCTTTGTGAAAGCGATCGCACCAGTGGTCGATCTCGAAAATGGTCGGATTGAGATTACGCCTCCTGCGGGTTTACTAGAAGTCAATCAACGTTAAGTCATAAGCGTGCCACGCATCTAAATTTAATTTGTATTTAATCTGTTCATGTTCTGTGAGGGTGATAAGCGCCCCGAAATCCTGACCAGCTCTAGCTTTAAGGTCACTATTATCCCAAATTATACAATGCCCGATTTCGCCACTTACCTCGCCACTTACCAAGGGCGGGTTAAGTGGTATCCTCCTGGGAGTGGAAAGCTGAGATTGAAGCCTTGACCTGATCAATCCTTGCTAGGTCATGTTTAATCGTATTTTAATATAAGTTTTTATTATAACTAATTTATCATCCAGAATCAACTTAGTACCTAAATATTTAGTAATATTAAAATGAGTAAGTTAATTAAAGTTAACAAAAAGCTGTGTCTACACAAAAACTAATACCCTACCACACTACGGAAAACCATGTTTGGAACTGGCAAGGTAACCATATTCAATACACCGTCATGGGGACTGGTAAGCCTCTACTGTTGGTTCATGGTTTTGGGGCATCCATTGGACATTGGCGTAAGAATATTCCTGTCCTAGCCGCAGGGGGTTATCGAGTGTTTGCCATCGATCTGCTGGGATTCGGAGGTTCTGATAAACCTGCCTTATCCTACACCGTAGAGTTGTGGCAACAACAAATAAAGGACTTTTGGGATACCTACATCAATGAACCTACCATATTTATCGGTAACTCCATTGGTGCTCTGTTAAGTCTGATGGTGGTCACAAACTATCCTGAGATTGCTGCTGGTGGTGTCTTAATCAACAGTGCTGGTGGACTCAATCACCGCCCTGAAGAGCTAAATCTACCTTTGCGCTTGGTCATGGCAGCTTTTACGAGATTAGTGAACTCTCCAACCTTTGGACCGTTCCTGTTTAACCGTATCCGCCAGAAACATCGCATCCGCAGCACCCTTCGTCAAGTCTACTGTGATTCAGATGCCATTACAGAGGAACTTGTAGAGTTAATCTACCAGCCTGCTTGTGATCCCGGTGCTCAAAAGGTATTTGCATCAGTTCTTACTGCTCCTCCTGGTCCTAGACCTAGTGAACTTTTACCGAAGTTACAAAGTCCTCTACTCATTCTTTGGGGAGAAGAAGACCCTTGGACACCGATTTCTGGTGCTACCATCTTCCAAAAACAGAGTCATCAGGGTAAAGACGTAAAATTTGTAGGAATTCCTAAGGCTGGTCACTGCCCTCATGACGAAAACCCAGAGTCCGTAAATTCACTGATTCTCGATTGGTTGTCATCTCGCTGGTGAAATATAAAAGCAAGTAATCAGGGTCAATCACGTTAGTAATAAGGGTAAACTTTAACATTTACAGCTATTTATAATACTGAAGATTACCCCTGTAACCCAAGATAATATTCCGTAAATTCACTGATTATAGATTGGCTTTTTTATGGATATAAATACTAATAAGCAATATCCCTGAAGCCATAGACAATCCTATCGGTGATTAGCCGTAATCAGATAGTTATTATGGAATCAACAGCTAGATTTTCGGTGCATAGATTGTTAGGACGAATTAATGTGAAGTAACCGAAATTGAGTGAGTGTGATCTATGTACGTGTTATTACTGATGACCGGAGCGGTAAGAGTTAATTTAACGGCTTCTTCAAGAGGTTTGAATGATTCAGATATTCTTAAAAAAGCGCTTGTCAGGGTCAGATTGTTTAAAGAACCAGCTAGGGTGGCTCTCAAATAAAAATCAGGTAAAGCTCCCGCAGTATTCCAGAGAAATATTTAAGTAAATTCACGGCAAGCTTTTTGAACTTTTGCTGATTCTTAAAGATTGTTTAAGTGGTTGTCGCGACGTCTTTATTGTCAATAAATATCACAATTTAGAAGAAACAAAAATTGGCTTCCAAGTGTTAAGAGTTTAACACGGAAGCTTTAACTCTTTGTTGCCAAGATAGGACTTACCCTATCAGGGGGTTCCCCCCCCCATCAAGAAGTTCACTATACCACTTATTCTCTACTAATAGTGTGAATACATTGTGAATGCAGAAAATATACAAGAATTCCTAGGAAGTCATTTATGCACAGAAGGAGATCATAATGACGATTATTGAAGAATTAGCCAAGGGCTATATGACAGCTCCAGCCTATGAAGCTCCTCTATCGTTACTTAGAGAGTTTCGTCAATTTGTGATTGACTTAGCAAAGGTAGAATTGCAAGGCGTCAATTTTGAGTATGTTGACTACCAACCCTACTTTCGAGGACCAGATCTATGTCTGAATGACATCAAAGCTGACTTTGAACAAGGAAATGTTAAAATCAGCGCCCAATATAATGAATCAGATCTACTAGGTAAGGACGTCAACTTAATTTACCGATGTATTCATGAAAGGCATCACGTTAAACTAGATGTGGACTTTGGCTGGGAAGGCGAGTGCGCCATTGCTGCTCACATTATGTCCTTTACAGACAACCTGTTTTTTAAGCAACTTCTCTTTAGTGAGGGGTTAGGGCAAGTGGCTGTGCGCCTCCATACAGGAGAATTTCCTGATTATCAAAAAGTAGTGCTTTTTGATGAAGAGGTTATACATTGTATGGAGAAGACAATGAAAAATGTCAGAAATATCCGATGCCAGAACCATTGATCGAACTGAAGGGAGTGAGCAAATCGTTTGGAAGCAATGTCATTTTGAATCAGTTGGATCTGAAAATTTATCAGGGTGATGCCCTAGTCATTATTGGTCCTTCTGGAACCGGCAAATCAACAATTCTTCGGATTATTGCTGGCTTACTACCTGCTGATGTCGGTGAAGTTTATGTTAAAGGGCAACGGCGCTCCGGTTTAATAGAAGATGCTCAAGACCGCATTGGCATTGGTATGGTATTTCAGCAGGCAGCTTTGTTTGACTCGCTGACGGTGGAAGAGAATGTGGGTTTCTTGCTTTACCAGCACTCTAAACTACCACATCATCGAATTAGGAAATTGGTTAATCAAAGTCTGGAGATGGTAGGGTTATCTGGTGTTGGAGACCGCTACCCAGCTGAGTTATCAGGAGGTATGCGCAAACGAGTCAGTTTTGCCCGTGCTATAATTTCTAATCCTGATAATCCCAGGGACAACCCAGAGGTGTTACTCTACGACGAACCAACCGCTGGACTTGACCCGATCGCCTCAACAGTGATTGAAGATTTAGTGCGCCAGATACAACGGGAAGAAAACGCTTGTAGTACTTACCTAATGGTTACCCATCAGGAGAGTACAATTCGCCGCACCGCTGACCGGGTTGTTTTCCTCTACAAAGGCAAAGTACAGTGGTCCGGCAGCGTTGGGGAGATAGATACCACAGATAATCCTCTAGTGCAGCAATTCTTTAGTGCCAGTACCACTGGTCCAATTCAAGTAGTAGGTTGACTCTAGGTCAGGAGACTGTATTGATTAATTTGGTTAGGTTCATTGGCTCTAGGTTGAATGGCTCTAGGCTAAGCGGCTCTAATTACTAGTCAATCACCAGGACCTGTGTTAGCCATTCGGGCTGATCTCGATGCCCTGCAGATTCAAGCAACAAAATGATCAGGTGCGACCCGTGGCGAATTTAATTCTTAATGGTAAGAGCGCACCTATGCCTTATCAGTCACAGCATGATGGTCGAATGTATCCTTGCGGTCATGATCGACATACTCCGATCTGCCACAACAGGAGTTTGACAAAGTTGCTGCCAACTTGCTAGACTAAACGTAGTCATAACGACTACGCATAATAGCCGCTTTCCTTAGATAATTGGTAGCTTTCACGACAAAAAATCACAACTTGAGGTGCGACCCGTGGCGAATTTAATTCTTAATGGTAAGAGCGCACCTAACCTACTGAAACACTAAGCACTCAGCTTGGTTGACGGTTGACAGTCAACCAGACTCAGCACTCAGCACTCAGAAATCAGTACTCAGCAATCAGCAATCAGCACTATAGTTAAACAGAGGTTAGTGAGATGGTGAACATTGTTGGAATTAGTGGTAGTTTACGTCCTGAATCCTATAGCTATCATGCTCTAGAGCATGCCATAGACCGAGTGAAAGCTCATGGTATATCCACTGAAATCCTTGACTTGCGTCAGATGCAATTACCATTTTGCACTGGTGATAGTGACTATGCAGACTATCCAGATGTCACCCGATTACAGGAAACCGTGAAGCAAGCTGATGGCTTAATTCTGGCAACACCGGAATATCACGGTAGTGTCAGTGGTGTACTTAAAAATGCCCTAGATTTGATGAGTTTTGAACATCTCGAAGGCAAAGTTACCGGTTTGATTAGTGTATTGGGGGGTCAGTCTAATAGTAACGCTCTCAATGACCTACGGATAATTATGCGCTGGGTACATAGTTGGGTCATTCCAGAGCAAATTGCCATTGGTCAGGCTTGGAAAGCCTTTGGTGAAGATGGCAAGCTTTTGGATAAAAAACTCTCCGAGCGCTTCGATAAATTTGCTGAAAGTTTGGTAGCAAATACTCAGAAGTTAAGGTAAGCTCAAATCCGCTTAGGGACTTGGGTGTAAAAAAAATACCAATTAAATTAGGGTGGGCAAACTATAGCAATTCTCATTTTGAGGTGCGACCCGTGGCGAATTTAATTCGCCGTTCGCGTAGCGCTCCTACGGAGAACGGAAAGCGCACCTATTGGGTTTTAGGGAGCAGGGACTGAGGCCGTAGGCCACGCGGGGCGCGTTCGGAGCTGGGAGTAGCGCTGCATGGCTTCGTCCCTTGAATTTGGAAATTTGGAAATACCATTACACCCATTGCTATAAAAAAAACTGGCTGTGTTGTGAAGGGTGTTACCCCTCACAGCACAGCCAAGCTGATCATCAATTACGGCACAGGATGGCTGATTTGTGCGATCTGTTAGGTATGTCTTTATTAAAAAGCAATTTACCATGGCTGTGTTGCCAGTTTGGCAGTAAATTAGATTTCCACTGCACTTACTCGAACACAAGTATCTATAAGTGTACCTAATTAGGAGTTATCTTAGGTACTGAGTCACCTGATAAGCAAATTAAATTATCCTTCTGAGTGTTGATGATTCCCCGTTGGCGAAGCTTTCCGATCAAGCGAGTGACAGTCACGCGGGTGGAGCCAATGGCACTACCGATTTGTGCATGAGTTAAGGGAAATGGTAAGCAGTAACCTTCCTGACACGGTTCCCCGAACTCTTCAACCAATAGTATGAGGAATCCCAAGAGCCGATCAATGGTTCGTCGCTGTCCTAAGGTACTCAGCCACAGTAGTTTGCGTTGATGCTGAAGCCTAAATGCATCTAAGATCTCCCGTCGGAAGTGTGGCCAGTTGTCTAAGTCATCCCAGTACATCCATACCACAGCAGTTTGCTCAACGTGGGAGTAAGCCTGAAGTGTGAAGGGTGAAAGGGCAACAATTTCAAAAGGCTGACCCGCACCAATGAATCCTAAAAATGCTTCTTCCATATTCTGATGGGAGCATTGAGATCCAGAAAAATTGGGGCTAGCGCTGACTTGAGAAGTACCCACCAAACGGATTGCCCCCCGCTCTACCAAATACAACAACCCAGGACGGGTAGGAATCCGCTCATCTTTGCTAAACGTCCTATAACGGTAGTGTTCCTGTCCCCAATCTAAGATCCTTTGCCAAGTTACAAAGGGTCGGGATGCCTCTAATGGGTCGGATGGTGAATACATAAGCTCCGAGCCTGATGGATACACAAGTTTATCTAGATCTTACATGGACTCCAAAGTAACAAAAAATACCTTGATGAGTAGCTCATGGCGCGTAAATTTGTCAGGTAATTCTGCTGCCCTGAGTACCCGATTACAACAACAGATATCGAGAGCAATGGTATATTCTGGTATTCCCCAGTTGATATTGGAAACGATTCCTTTAGAACGCTGCTCAGATAATACTGGTGTAGCATATCGCTCAGCGATCGCTCTCAAGCTTTCTCGCGCCATGCAGCAAAGTCCTCTAGCCATTGCTCATCAGTTAACTGTATCTTTGCCAACCATAACTCAAGATGGTGGGAAACAAAACTTGATCGAATTCGAGGTTGAAGTAGCTCCCCCAGGCTGGATTAATTTTTGGCTGACAGATCAGGGGTTAGCAACTTGGTTACAAGATTGGATTCAACCTTCAACAGACACCCCGATTAGCTTTCGCCCTCAACAAGGTCAAAAAAATCTCTTGCCCTACTTAGAACTTAACACTCAGCACTCAGGACTCTTCTGGCAAGATACTTCCAAGATCTTTAGAGTTCAGTATGCCCATGCTCGTTGCTGCTCACTCCTGCACTTGGCTCATCGCCAGGGCCTAATCCAGATTCAGAGTATGGACTTGAAAACCTCTAGGGGACTGATAGTTGTGCCATATCCAATTCCCTGGTTAAAAGACGACCTAGGAACAGGGACAAATCAGCCGCTTATACAGTTGCTCCATCCAGCAGAAAGACTTTTGATTGGTCAACTTATTGACTTGACAGACTACTTGAGTGGAACCGAATCAAAGAATTGGCTAAAGTTGGCAAGTTCTGTGAGTAATGCGTTTGAGCAGTTCTACCGTAGATGTCGCATTTGGGGGGAGGTGAAACACCAGACCCCTAGGCTGGCTCAAGCAAGGTTAGGATTAGTGGGAGTAACTCAAGTAGTTTTGCGATCGCTTCTAGAAGACCAACTGGGTGTCCCTGCACCAGGTGAACTTTGACCGAAAAAAAAATTTTGCCAAAGGGGTTGACAAATCCAGAAAGCTTTCGGTATATTTACGGATGTGTGAGGAGCGAACCAGTCAGGGAACCGAGACGAAACACGGCCAGTCGTCGGTTCCCTTTCTGATTTAATTACCTGATTTAATTGTCTGATTTAATTAGCGCAGGCAGATCCCGCCGTTAGTGAAGCTGGCTTTATAAGCAAACGGGGGCTCTTTGACCTAAGCAAATAATTGACCTAAGCAAATAGCCAGGGCTGGGATGGGTGAGGCTGAGATTGGGGAGAAGCCCACTCTTACCAGACACAGAAGTTTCAGAGTATTTCACATAAAAAAAATTAGGATAGGGAGATGTGGGTGGTTTCAGGTCACTGGCTTGACTGGTAACCAAAATTTATTTTGTGTGTTTTTATTATATTTTATTTGTTATTGCTCCTTTGTAATCAGCCGAAAGTCTCGCGGCAGCAGAAATGACACGTGACCAATGACTAATCACCAATGACTAAGACTAATGACTAAAATCAGGAATAGCTAAAGAACTGTTACAGTTCTTGACAAAGTAGCCAGACAGGTATGAACTCGATGATAGCATTCCCTTGAATGCCTTATTATAGACACGAGAAAAAAACTATGGCAGAAGAACTGACGGGACAAACTCCCATATTTGGTGGTAGCACTGGCGGATTGCTGACCAAAGCTGAAGTTGAAGAAAAATACGCTATCACCTGGACAAGCTCAAAAGAGCAAGTGTTTGAAATGCCTACTGGTGGCGCTGCCATCATGAATGAAGGGGAAAACTTGCTCTACTTAGCTCGTAAGGAACAGTGTCTGGCATTGGGAACCCAACTGCGGACGAAATTTAAGCCCAAAATCGAAGACTATAAAATTTACCGGGTTTATCCCAATGGTGAAATCCAGTTTCTGCATCCTGCAGATGGGGTATTCCCAGAGAAAGTCAACGAAGGGCGTCCCTATGCAGGGAAAATAGACCGCAATATTGGCAGCAACCCAGAACCTGTAACTATCAAGTTCAGTGGGAAGGCACCTCACGAGGTTTAGTTCATCAGTGATAAGGTAAAGGGGAAAAAGTTGAACGTTGTGACCAACAGTTTCAGCTGTTTGCCGAATTTTTAACCTTGAGCTGAGAAAGACCATGATTTTCCCAGATTTTTCCCAATTTTCAACCGTAGCTCAACAAGGTAATTTTGTACCGGTAACCCAGGAGTGGGTGGCGGATTTAGAAACGCCAGTTTCTGCCTGGTATAAGGTCTGTGCTGGTCAACCCTACAGCTTCTTGTTGGAATCGGTAGAAGGTGGGGAAAATCTGGGACGTTACAGTTTACTAGGTTGTGACCCCCTGTGGGTATTGGAAACTAGGGGAAATCGCACGACTCAGACCAACCGGGATGGCTCAGTCACAGTATTTGAGGGAGACCCCTTTGAAACCTTAGCGAATTGTCTGAAATCCTATCAACCTGTAAAGTTACCCCAATTGCCGCCAGGAATTGGCGGTTTGTTCGGTTTTTGGGGTTATGAGTTAATTCGTTTTTGTGAATCCCGTGTGCCAATTTATCCCCTAGAGTCCAATGACTTGCCCGATGGATTGTGGATGCAAGTGGACAACCTGATTATTTTTGATCAGGTCAAGCGTAAGATTTGGGTGATCGCTTATGCTGATCTACGACATGCCCAAGGAGATTTAGAGGCAGCCTATCAAAAAGCATGCGATCGCGTTCGTACTCTGGTCAACAAACTACAAGGGCAGCTCTTAGGTAAGGACACAGTACTCCCATGGACACCTCCAGATAGTGCTACTCAAGAACTGTCTTATATCAGCAATACAGACAAATCCCAGTTCTGCGCTAATGTCGAAAAAGCGAAAGACTATATCCGAGCTGGGGATATCTTTCAGGTGGTATTGTCCCAGCGCCTCTCGACAGAATACAAGGGTGACCCTTTTGCCCTTTACCGTTCCCTAAGGCTGATTAATCCCTCCCCCTACATGGCGTATTTTAACTTTGGGGACTGGCAAATCATTGGATCTAGCCCAGAGGTAATGGTAAAGGCAACAGCTTCCCGAGAGGAAAAAATCCAGGCAACGTTACGACCAATTGCTGGAACTCGACGTCGGGGTCAAACTCCTATTGAAGACGAAGCTCTAGCTCAGGAGTTACTCGAAGATCCAAAGGAAATTGCTGAACACATTATGTTGGTTGACCTGGGTCGGAATGACCTGGGTCGTGTGTGCAAGAGTGGTACAGTCAGAGTTGATCAACTGATGCTCATTGAGCGCTACTCCCACGTTATGCATATTGTTAGCAACGTAGTAGGGGAGCTGGATGCTAGTAAAACAGCTTGGGATTTACTGAAAGCTTGTTTCCCTGCGGGGACAGTGAGTGGAGCCCCCAAAATTCGGGCAATGGAAATCATTCAGGAACTGGAACCAGAACGTCGCGGGCCTTACTCGGGTGTCTATGGCTGGTACGATTTTGAAGGTCAGCTCAATAGTGCGATCGCAATCCGGACTATGGTAGTTCGCTCATGTGGTTCTGGTAAACATACCGTGTCAGTGCAAGCTGGTGCTGGCTTGGTAGCAGATTCTGACCCAGAAAAAGAATATCAAGAAACCCTCAATAAAGCTAGAGGCTTACTAGAGGCTATCCGCTGTTTAGACTTTGAGTAGTAAGCTATCAGCTAGGCGCGCCCCTAACCACTAACCGCTAACTATTCCTTGACAGGGTTAACTACAATCATGCTAGCTTCTTGCCGTCGGATAGCTACTTCTGTGGTGGAACCAACTCTAATGTGTAACGGTCCCCCAAACCAGGCTGAGCGCAACACTTGTACCTGTCTATCAGGAATAATGCCAATTGCTTCTAGTCGATTGGCGAGACCTTCGACCTGCAAACCGATCTGAACTTTCTCGATAATGGCAAGCTTTCCAGGTTTTAATTCCGCTAAAGTCAAGTCGCTTCGCTCCAATTCAAAATTAAAAATTATTAATTCAAAATGACAATCAGTGGGGGCTTGTACCCAGAATTAAAAAATTGCCAAATTTATGATTTTCTTTATTTTGAAGTTTGAATTTTGAATTTTGAATTACCACTAGGGGTCATTTAGTTAATTATTAATTTGCAGGCTAAGGTATTGTATCTTTTTTTGTGCTTCAAACAAAATAAAGCCTTTTTGGAGCATCAATTATTATTAAAGGAACATCCCTCTTTTCTTGAAATCGACGTCTTTGGTGGAGTGCCAACAAGAGAATAGGTGATTTAACTAAGTGTCAGTCACCTTACTCTCTTGCTTAGCTATCGGCTTTCGCCTCCGCTGCGCGATCAGAAACTCTTGTTTCCAGTCAGAGTTAAGAAGACCATACTCCACTAGCAATCTTTTGCAGTGGCGCTAGATGAGGTGTCTGGCATAGGAAATAGGCGAAAAATGCCCCGCCACAAGCACCAAGCAAGAAACCACTGGCAA
>NZ_JAAHHZ010000015.1:0-12500 GCF_010672005.1 Moorena sp. SIO4A5
TTCCTTTCAACCAACGCGCGGTACGACGCAATAACACCGCCTGTACCTCGGTTTTACTCATGTACCGAGTAATTTCGAAGTCGGTACCGCGAGCAAGGATGTTTTTGGCAGCATTATGGTCAGCCTGCAACACGACCCCATCAAATCCGGTAAAATTGTCCCCAGTCCTTTTGCCCAACAGGGTGCCATTCCTGGAGTCAATTTGCGACGTGTAACTAGGCTGAACTTCTGTAACAACCGAGCCAGTCCAATCAGCCCATTTTTGCAAAGAATCACGCATCACTCCTTTCATCCAACTATTGAGTTTGCGGGACACGGCTTTAGACTGGCGCTTATTTCTGATTGGTTGTGTTAAATCTGAGGCCGTAGGCCACGCTACGCGAACAGCAAAGACCTTTAAAGATTCTCCATTGAAAAGAGACTTAGAGGCTGCTCCTATTATCGCCGTCAACTCTGCTTGATTTTTTCTGTAACGGCGATTTTCCGTTTTTCTAGTTAGGTTGTTTTCAAGTATTCGAGCCGATTTAACTGAATCTATTTTCTCTAGCTTTCTGTGAAGTGCCCAAAGTTTCCCTCTGTTGCGGTTCTTGGCACATATGCGATCTGATTTCTTAGTAGAGACTTTTCCCAGATCTTTGCCGTGTGCCTGACCGTCTGAATCATAGAAAGCCTCCGTGTAACCCTTATCTACACCGAGACTTCGACGTTCAGAGGGAATTTCTACGGTTCCATGGTCTACCAGAAAGTGGATTTCAAATTTTTGCAGGAGTTGATTATGGATCAGTCTGATTTGTCCTTTTATTTTTCGATTAGATCTAACAACTATCCTGTTCCTCTTCCCTCTCCTTAATCCCGCCAATTCTAACTGGTAAGTGTTACGGGAAAGCCTTTTACATTTGTAACCCACTTGTTGATAGACGATCTGGTTTTTAATCCAAGAATGTCCTCTTTGGAAAAACCTTCTAACAAGTCTGTGTAGAAGAGGATTGTCCAGAAAAGCAACGGTCTTAAGCTGTTTGCAAAGCTCCTTTCGTTTATTTTGATTTTCCTTTCCAGGGAACCTTCTGTAGATTCTTTTTGCTACTGCATCTATACAGGCTGCCTGCTGAGCCGTAATGGCTTTTGCTACATCATTAATAGCCCAATCCATTAATTTAGCAGGCAGCCCTAAGCTGTCGGGATTCCTGAAACTCTTTACTTCCGGGATGGCCTTTTTCCAGTCCAGTCCCCAGTGATTAATGCTTCCCAGTTTGTTGTAAGACTCAGATCTGACAATGCCCAATTTTTTCATTGTGAACAACAACTCTGTCTTAACCGACTCAGTCATCCCTACTACGGGGACGATTTGAGTCGATATTTTTCTAGTTGCTCCTATTTTCTTGGGCATCGTTAATTCTGAATCGTATACTTTAATCTTACTCTAGCGCTAGCAAAATGTCAATGTCTGTTTTATGGTATTAAATACCGTATTATCCCTATTTATTGGGGTTTAATCGCGAGACTGTACAAATCATCCCACCAATAGGGAACAGCAAGGAATAACCAAAGCAACATGGACTGATGAAAAATTAACGATGAATACTATCATTTAGCAAAGGGAGTAGGGAGTCGGGAGTCGGGAGTAGGGGTAATACCGAGTTGCATTCAAAGAGAGTAGATTGGTTGGATAGGGAGATAGGGAGATAGGGACCCACCCCTAACCCCTCCCAGGAGGGGAATATGGGGAGATGGGGAGATAGGGAGATAGGGAGATTGGCGGAAGAGAAAGTTGTACCTTTGACCGCAACTTGGTATAAGAAACTTGAAGGTACCTCATAAGTATGATCAACGCTATAGATTGAGCAACCTCTGGAAAATAATAGCTTTGAGCAAACTAAATATCAATGGCTAATCAAACCTTTGGACTAGACAAGCAGCTTTACGACTACTTAAAATCTGTTTCTCTAAGAGAGCCAGAAGTTTTGACCCAGCTGAGGCTGGAAACAGCACAGCATTCCATGGCTAGGATGCAAATAGCTCCTGAACAGGGGCAGTTTATGGCCTTACTAGTGCAGTTGATGGGAGCCAAGAAAACTCTAGAGGTGGGGGTATTTACGGGCTATAGTGCTTTAGCTGTAGCCTTAGCTTTGCCACCAGACGGCCAGGTGGTTGCTTGTGATATCAGTGAGAAGTATACTGCGATCGCACGTCGCTACTGGCAACAAGCTGGAGTAGCTGACAAAATTGACCTGCAAATTGCCCCAGCACTGGACACTCTGGATCGGTTGCTGGAAGAGGGACAAGCAGGTACGTTTGATTTTGCCTTCATTGATGCAGATAAACGGAACTACGAAAACTACTACGAGCAGGCACTGAAACTGGTGCGTAATGGTGGACTAATTGCTGTGGATAATGTCCTCTGGTCGGGGCGAGTAGCAGATCCTGAGGTAGTCGATAACAAAACTGAGGCAATTCGAGCATTTAATCAAAAGCTATCTCAAGACCAACGGGTAACCCTTAGTTTGGTACCGATTGCTGATGGATTGACCCTAGCGCTAAAGAAGTCAGAAGTCAGAAGTATGAAGTCAGAAGTATGAAGGTAAGCATTCAGCTTAAGCGCTACGCGCACGCTACTTGAGGTGCTATCAGCTATCAGTTATCAGTTATCAGCTTAAGCGCTACGGGCACGCTACTTGAGGTGCTAATGCGCTACAGATGGTGCTACTTGAGGTGCTTTTGAATCAAACAGGTAAGCATTGGTTTAATCTCTGTTACGTCAGCTGACCGCTGACGGCTGACCGCTGACCGCTGACCGCTGACGGCTGACCGCTGACCGCTGACCGCTGACCGCTGACGGCTGACCGCTGACGGCTGACCGCTGACGGCTGACCGCTGACCACTGACTGCTGACCGCTGACGTTTATGCTTCTTTGCTGAGATCATCAAAACAGTAAGGGCAACAAATACCTTTGATATATTTAGGGGAATTGAGATCAGCTTGGGAAATTGGATTTCCACAACCGTAGCACATATGGTAGGTTCCAGCTTCCAACCTGTGCTTGAGAGCAATCCGTTGATCGAAGACAAAGCACTCCCCCTCCCATAAACTTTCGTCTTCTGGGACTTGTTCTAAATACTTGAGAATGCCACCTTTGAGATGATAGACCTGTTTAAAACCCTGACTCAACATAAAGGATGAGGCTTTTTCACAGCGAATACCCCCTGTACAAAACAGGGCTACTTTTTTATCTTTGGTGGAATCGAGGTGGTGGCGAACATAATCAGGGAATTGTCGGAATGAGTCAGTATGGGGATTTTGGGCACCTTTGAAGCTTCCGATATTTACTTCATAGGTATTGCGAGTATCAATCAGTACTACGTCTGGATCTGAAATTAGAGCATTCCAGTCCTGGGGTTTAACATAGGTACCTACCTGTTGATTGGGGTCAACCTCTGGCAAACCGATGGTAACAATTTCTTTCTTTAACCGGACTTTCAGGCGGTTGAATGGGGGGGAGTCGGTGTAGGATTCTTTATGCTGTAAGTCGGCCAGACGGGGATCGGAACGGAGGAACGCTAGGACTGAATCAATGGCTTGACGGGAGCCTGCGATGGTGCTGTTAATGCCTTCTGCTGCGAGGAGAATGGTTCCTGTGATGCCTTGAGCTTCACAATGGGCTAGCAAGGAGGGTCGTTTATCCGCAAAGTCTGGCAATTTGACAAATTTGTAAAATGTTGCAACTACCTGGGTCATGATCCGGTTAAGGGGTGAAAATAGTGCTGAGTTTTGAGTCCTGAGTCGGAAAGTGCCTCACTATTTACTATTCTGACGTATGGTAACACCCCGCACTAACCTGCTATGGTAATAGTACTGTTGCGATGTCTATAGGAAAATTTTTTGGCTATCTTGCTTGACTTTCCATTTGTATGTTGTATAATAACAAAAGTGCGGTTGATTAACTAAGCTTAATTTAGCTTAAGTTGTCTTTGCCTGGGGGTATAGCTCAGTTGGTAGAGCGCCTGCTTTGCAAGCAGGATGTCAGCGGTTCGAGTCCGCTTACCTCCACTAGTTAGATCTAATCGTAAATTGGTGACTAGGATGGCGTTGCTGAATCAAACGAATGGATCGGAGTAGAGTGGGCATCCTGCCCGCTCCAAAAAATCCCCGAACAGGCAAGATGCCTATTCCACAGGTGCGACCCGTCACGCTTCGCGATTGACCGTAGGTCACGCTAGGCGATCGCTTTTTTTGTATCTCGTTGACATGACTAATAACTAATAACCACTAACTCTTATGCCATTCAGAAATTGATTTCTAAAAAATAGACGATATAGTTCGCAGCTAGCTGTGGCTCGATTCCCCTGAATTCTGATCAAACCCAAGCTTTCCAATTTATAGGCAGTTAGTGCTTCTAATTCCACACTTTCTGTGGCCATGACTACTTCCTTAAAAGCAGCGACTAGGTCAGGATGGGGTAGCAAAGCGGCTAGATAGTAACGCAAATAGTTACTATAAATTCCAGTTTGAGTTGGGGCTTCCTCTAGTAATTGTTCTAAGCTAACATCCTGTTTAGTGAGATGATAAAGGGCAAGACGAATTAAACTGGGACAACGACCTACCATAGTCACTAAAGGAGCAAGACGTTTCATGGCTTGGTCACCTTTTGCCCAATCCAAACCATGACGCTGGGCTAAGTCTAGCACTTGCTCATTGGTAAATTCTGGGAGTTTAATGGCTAGGCCAACATTAAAGGGCGATTGATTAAGTTTTAGTGGCACATATACATCTGTAGCATGAGCTATCACCCATCTTACGTTTTGCCAAATTTCCAGTTCCCTAGCATCTTCATACCAAGAGCGTAGCAAAGACAGAAAATCCCTAGAAAGTTCTGGATACTCAAAAATTTGATTAACTTCATCTAAAGCAATAACAATTGGCCTATCGACTTGCTCTAGCAAATAGTCTTCAAAGTAAGTGGTACAACTCACCTTAGAGCCAATGTCAGAATCCCAATAGTGATCGAGTTGGAGGGATAAACCCAATTGCCGACTGACGTTGGCACAAAACCAACGTAAGAACTTATCCAGGTTGCTGAAAACTTGGGAGTCAGCTCGGTGTAAACTTAAACTAACAGTACGAAAGCCCTGTTTCTTGGCATAAGCCAAAATCCTTCGCACTAGGGAAGTCTTTCCTTTCTGTCTGGGGCCTTTAATATGAATGAGGCTACCTGGTTTGCTAACTTCTGCGTAGGTGAGCGCTTCAATGGGAGGACGTTCGATGTATAAATTGGAGTTTAGTGGTACCGGACCACTGGGAAAGTCTAGCTCTGGTACCAGAGCAGGGGATAGGGAATTCCCGACGCTGGTTTTTATCCTGTCCTGATAGCCATAAATCCCTAGAGAGGATAGCTGAGCTCGGGAGTACCGCCTCAAAACTGAGCGGACATTACTTTTGGTAACTTTTTGTTTGAGAGCCACAGACAGACGTTGCCAAAGTTTGAATCCTACATCTCTAATGTAACTATGCTCATACCCGCAGCTTTCCGCAATCTCAGCGTAAGTCTTCCCTTCCCAAACTTCACAGAAGACGGTCTCTTGAAGGTTACTGAAGGAGTAATCGGGCAAAATTGTGTCCAAAACAGCTAGGGCTTCGTCTGCCATCATTGATGAGGTTGAAAGCCAACACACCAAACACTAGTTTTACTTTGACATAGAATTGCCAAAATTTCCGTCCAATCAAGCAATTTTTTCCAATTTTTTACGAAAATTACCAGCAGATGGCCTAGTCAAATCTAGGTCAAATTACCGATTTTTTCAGGCAGACAATTTCGATAGGTCTTTTTTAAAATCAACTCAACGTTGTTTAAGTCTGGTATCCCAAGACGATTGAGTGATGAAAAAACCAGTTTTCGGAGCAGTTTCAGCCCTAGCATTCGCCGCATCTGTGCTGCCTATAGCCATCCCCAGTCTGGTGCCAGTAGCTCAGGCTCAAGCCGGTTTTGTGCCGAATGCTCCCTATGTTGCCAGTGCTGGAATTGCTGGAGCTGCAGGGGATAGGCATTTTATTACCGTTGCTGTGGCTGCCTTTCCCATTAATGCTCTTGTGATTGAGTGTACCAATCTCGCTGGTGTTCGCAAAGCAAAGGTTACTAATCAGTTTGGTGAGAGAGTGCCAGCAACCACAGCAGTTTCTAAGAGTGCTGAAGGTGGTACCGCTCTTACGGTGACCTTGAATGAACCTGTTAAACCAGGCAATGTTCTGCGCATTGTGATGGATGGGGTAGAACAAAATCGAGAAGGGGGAGCGATGCTTTATCGAGTGTCTGCCCTGACCGAAAATATATCCTATCCCTTTCCTGTCGGTACGGCAATGTTACTTGAGCCAGTCCTGAGTGACTAAATTCAATAGGGTTAAAGGTTGAATGTTGTTTGGTTAAAGGTTGAACGCGATCGCGTGGCCAATAGGCCAAGGTGGTTTGGTTAAAGGTTGAACGCGATCGCGTGGCCAATAGGCCAAGGTGGTTTGGTTAAAGGTTGAATGTTGTTTGGTTGAAGGTTGAATGTTGTTTGGTTGAAGGTTGAATGTTGTTTGGTTGAATGTTGAACGCGCACCCGTGGCCAATAGGCCAAGGTTGGTTGAACGCGATCGCGTGGCCAATAGGCCAAGGTTGTTCGCGAAGCGTGGCCAATAGGCCAAGGTTGAACGCGATCGCGTGGCCAATAGGCCAAGGTGGTTTGGTTAAAGGTTGAAGGTTGTTTGCTTGAAAGTTGAACGCGATCGCGTGGCCAATAGGCCAAGGTTGTTTGCTTAAAGATTGTTTGCTGATACCTTGCAGCATTAGTATTTTTATGATATAAACTGCGTCAATTCTTCTGACCTATGCCCTGTTCCTTGATCCGAAGTTCCTTGATCTGAAGTTCCCGAAGTTCTTTGTCTTTCGATATCCGAGCCAAGTACTCCAGGATTTTTTCAAAGGAGTTAAGCTAGCATCAACCAGATGGACAACTTAAAGGAGAAATTTTATATGGGAAGCGAAGGTAATCTGATCGAGGCAGCTTGGCAAGCCCTGGAAGATTCGATTATCTATTATCAAGGTCATCCCGTGGGCACAGTGGCGTCGAAAGACTCGGATATGGAAGCCCTGAATTATGACCAGTGCTTTACCCGGGATTTCGCGGTGTCGGCTATGGCATTGCTGATGAGGGGCAAGGGAGAAATTGTGCGCAATTTCCTGATCGAAACCCTAGGGCTTCAAAGCCGTGAAAAGCATATGGATTGCTTTAAGGCGGGTCTTGGATTGATGCCAGCGAGCTTTAAAGTGATACATAAGAAGGAACAGGAGTATTTAGGGGCGGATTTTGGGGAACATGCGATCGCACGAGTTGCTCCAGTAGATTCTGGCTTGTGGTGGCTGCTGGTGTTAAGGGCTTATGTCAAGGCAACTGGTGATCAAGCCCTTGCCCACCAGACACGGTTCCAACGGGGAATCAAATTAGTTCTAGATCTGTGTCTGACTAAGCGATTTGATCTGTTTCCCACGATGTTGGTGCCGGATGGTGCCTTCATGATTGACCGACGGATGGGAGTTGATGGGTATCCGTTGGATATTCAAGCCCTATTCTACACTGCGTTGCAGGCGGCGAGTGAGTTATTGTTGCCAGAGGATGATTATGTTCCTGTGGTCAAGGAGCGCTTGGGTCATCTGACTTATCATATTCGGAATTACTATTGGTTGAATTTAGACCGCCTCAAGGAAATCTATCGCTACGATGTGGAAGAGTTCGGTGAAGCCGCAATCAATAAGTTTAATGTCTATGCTGACACTATTCCAGATTGGCTAATGCAATGGTTGCCAGATTCAGGGGGATATTTTGTGGGTAACCTTGGACCAGGGCGGATGGATTTTCGCTTTTTTGCCCAAGGTAATTTAATGGCAATTATTACTTCCCTAGCTACTGAAGAACAATCCCAAGCCATTATGGACTTGATCGAGCAACGCTGGGAGGATTTAGTGGGAGAAATGCCCATGAAAGTTTGTTTTCCGGCTTTGGAAGGTCGCGATTGGCAAATTATCACAGGTTGTGATCCCAAAAATACTCCTTGGTCTTACCATAATGCGGGGAATTGGCCGTTCTTGTTGTGGGAATTAGCAGCAGCAGCACAAAAAACTGGCAAATCTGAACTGGCTCGTAAAGCCTTAACCATTGCTGCCCAATGCCTGCTTAAGGATAACTGGCCAGAGTACTATGATGGTAAAAATGGTCGCCTGATTGGCAAGAAAGCTAGGAAAGTTCAAACCTGGACAATTGCTGGCTTTTTAGCAGCACAACAGTTGATAGATAATCCGGATCATCTTAACTTAGTAAGTTTTGAGGACACTGCTGTGATGATTTGCTCTATGGATATTGCGGAAATCGTTGCTATGAACAAATAATCTTAAACTAATTTAAACTAATTTAAATTAACTTAAACTAATTTAAAATTGGTACTCGCCAAGTACCAATTTTAAACTAACAATTACCAAAATTACCAATGACATTAATCAAGGGTTGGGATGCTGCCCACAATCTCAAAACTACCCCCAGTTGGATCCGCAATTAGTATGGACGGCTGACCAGTTTATGGTCAACCGCCCGTTAGCAGATGCACCTGATGATAAAACGATTATCGCAGGCTACCCTTGGTTTGGGGATTGGGGGTCAGATACCATGATTAGTTTGCCAGCATTGACTCTCTCGACCGGTCCTCCTGACGTTGCTTGCACTATTCTTCCCACCTTTGCCCGTTATATAGATCAAGGGATGTTACCCAATCTCTTCCCAGATGTAGGAACGGAAGCAGAATACAACACCGTGGATGCTACGCTCTGGTATTTCGAGGCAATCCGTGCCTATTACGAAGCGACGCAAGATCAGAGGTTGATAGCGGAATTGTTTCCAATTCTAGAAGAGGTAATTGACTGGCATCGTCGGGGAACTCGCTACAGCATTCACTTGGATAACGATGGTTTAATTTATGCAGGGGAAGCGGGAGTCCAGCAAAGCCAACTAAGCGTCAACCAACTAATCTTAAACCTACCCTTCACCGAACGCCAAAGGCGAACAACTAACTAACCTTAAACCTTGGCCTGTCGGCCACGCTACGCGAACCACCAATTAAGCTTAAATAAAATAACCTTCAACCTTCAACTTTCAACTTTAAAAGCGATGCAGCTGGCCTGAGTTATGACTGAAGAATATCAAAGACTGGAAGAAGCTCGCAATCACATTATCCATTGGAAACGCTGGGGTCCTTACCTAAGTGAGCGACAGTGGGGAACAGTACGAGAAGACTATAGCCCGGATGGACAAGCGTGGGATTATTTTACCCATGACCAGGCGCGATCGCGTACTTACCGTTGGGGCGAAGATGGTATTTTGGGTATTTGTGATGATCAACAGTATTTGTGTTTTGCCCTAGCGCTATGGAACGGCAAAGACCCCATCCTTAAAGAACGGATTTATGGTTTAACGGGCACTGAAGGTAATCACGGGGAAGATGTTAAAGAGTATTATTTCTATCTAGATAGTACTCCTACCCACTCCTACATGAAGGGATTATACAAATATCCCCAAGCTGAGTTTCCCTATACTTGGCTAGTGCAGGAAAACCAACGTCGGGGACGGGAAGCACCAGAGTTTGAACTGCTCGATACAGGGATATTCCAGGAAAATCGTTACTATGATGTATTCCTAGAGTATGCCAAAGCCTCGGCGGAGCAAATTTTAATCCAAATTACTGCGATTAATCGAGGACCAGATCCTCAAACTCTCCATATCCTACCTACTCTCTGGTTCCGCAATACTTGGTCTTGGAATGCTAATTCTCCCAAGCCCTTAATCAAGGTTGCTAAATCTGATCACCAATTCAGTGTCCTGGAAGCCTCCCATCCCACATTGGGACAACGGTGGTTTTACTGTGAGGGTTCACCAGAATTATTAGTTACTGATAACGAAACCAATTATCAGCGCTTGTTTGGGGTAGAGAATCAGTCTGCCTATGTTAAAGATGGCATTAATAACTATGTGGTTCAGGGTGACAATAATGCCGTCAATCCTAGCAGAGTCGGCACAAAAGTGGCTCCCCATTACCGATTTACTATTGGTGCTGGGGAGACTCGGGTGATTAAGCTGTGGCTGAGTGATGCTCCCAATATCCCCCAACCCTTTGGCAGTGAGTTTTCAAGGATTATTGCCACCCGTCGCTCAGAAGCGGATCAGTTTTACCATGCGATCGCACCATCCGGACTTAATAATGATCAGCGTAATATTCAGCGTCAAGCCTTCGCAGGACTGTTGTGGAGTAAACAGTATTATTACTACAACGTAGAAACCTGGCTCAAGGGTGACCCCAATCAACCCCCACCTCCACCAGAACGTCTCAAAGTCAGGAATCACCAATGGAATCATCTCGACAATGCAGATATTCTTTCTATGCCAGATAAATGGGAATATCCCTGGTTTGCAGCCTGGGATTTGGCATTCCACTGCATCCCCTTAGCTGTCCGGCAAAAGAAGCCCCACAACGAACATGCGCAGCATGAGTGTGGGATGAATTTTGCACAGGGTCTTTTGGATCACGAAGACGAGCTATAAAACTTCATTGTATGTATTGATTACTGAGTCATTCCCCTCCGTTTTGCTTCTTGCTCCAATTGTCTTTTCTCGAAATCGGTAAGTCTAATTGTAATTTTTATTGTTTTCATTATGACTAGCGCTTTGACTAGCTGTATATTATACTAATAGTAGCTCGATGAGCTAGAGAACAAGTCAAATGAGAATCGCGTACCAGTACCGCTTAAAACCAACAAAGCAGCAAAAAGCCAAGATAGATCACTGGCTGTCAATGCTGTGTGCTCAATATAACTATTTGTTGGCCGATCGGTTTCGTTGGTACGAGGAAAATCGCTGTTCAATTAATGCTTAAAAAAGTTTCGGGTTTAGGTTGACAAACGCTTTTTTACCCTTTACATTAGTAAATGGCGATGAGGAAAGCCAAGCGCACCGCACCGCCCCGAACCAAGAAAAATCTATAGTTTGAGAGCCAATATACGGTCGCTACTCGTCAAGAAATTTTCAGGTTAATCTGACCTCATTATAGGACAGATTGACCAAAACTAAAACCTAAAATTCCGAACCGGTTCGAAGTTAACTGTAAGGGTTGACTAAGAGTACGGTGAAGAGAAAAAAAACAACTTGAGTACCATGGAGAGTTTGATCCTGGCTCAGGATGAACGCTGGCGGTATGCTTAACACATGCAAGTCGAACGCCCCTTCGGGGGAGTGGCGGACGGGTGAGTAACGCGTGAGAATCTGCCTTAGGGTCGGGGACAACCACCGGAAACAGTGGCTAATACCGGATGTGCCGAGAGGTGAAAGATTTATTGCCATAAGAGGAGCTCGCGTCTGATTAGCTAGTTGGTAGGGTAAAGGCCTACCAAGGCAACGATCAGTAGCTGGTCTGAGAGGATGAGCAGCCACACTGGGACTGAGACACGGCCCAGACTCCTACGGGAGGCAGCAGTGGGGAATTTTCCGCAATGGGCGAAAGCCTGACGGAGCAATACCGCGTGAGGGAGGAAGGCTTTTGGGTTGTAAACCTCTTTTATCAGGGAAGAAGAAAGTGACGGTACCTGAGGAAAAAGCATCGGCTAACTCCGTGCCAGCAGCCGCGGTAATACGGAGGATGCAAGCGTTATCCGGAATTATTGGGCGTAAAGCGTCCGTAGGTGGTACCTCAAGTCGGCTGTTAAAGACCAGGGCTTAACTCTGGGCAGGCAGTGGAAACTGAGGAACTAGAGGGCAGTAGGGGTAGAGGGAATTCCCGGTGTAGCGGTGAAATGCGTAGATTTCGGGAAGAACATCGGTGGCGAAGGCGCTCTACTGGACTGAACCTGACACTGAGGGACGAAAGCTAGGGGAGCGAATGGGATTAGATACCCCAGTAGTCCTAGCTGTAAACGATGGATACTAGGTGTAGCTTGTATCGACCCAAGCTGTGCCGAAGCCAACGCGTTAAGTATCCCGCCTGGGGAGTACGCACGCAAGTGTGAAACTCAAAGGAATTGACGGGGGCCCGCACAAGCGGTGGAGTATGTGGTTTAATTCGATGCAACGCGAAGAACCTTACCAGGGCTTGACATGTCGCGAATCCCGGTGAAAGCTGGGAGTGCCTTCGGGAGCGCGAACACAGGTGGTGCATGGCTGTCGTCAGCTCGTGTCGTGAGATGTTGGGTTAAGTCCCGCAACGAGCGCAACCCTCGTTTTTAGTTGCCAGCACTTCAGGTGGGCACTCTAGAGAGACTGCCGGTGACAAACCGGAGGAAGGTGGGGATGACGTCAAGTCAGCATGCCCCTTACGCCCTGGGCGACACACGTACTACAATGGTCAGGACAATGGGCAGCCAACTCGCAAGGGGGAGCTAATCTCATCAAACCTGGCCTCAGTTCAGATTGCCGGCTGCAACTCGCCGGCATGAAGG
>NZ_JAAHHZ010000150.1:0-13614 GCF_010672005.1 Moorena sp. SIO4A5
TTCCAACAAACTAGCCCAAGGACAAAAAGTTGTCCATCCATATATCGGCGTTCGGATGACAACCCTAACCCCGGAACTAGCACAAGAGAACAACAATGACCCCAATTCTGTTTTCCTATTACCAGAAATCAATGGTGTCTTGGTAGTTCAAGTAATGCCGGATACACCAGCCGCTGATGCTGGTATGCGTCGTGGGGATATAATTGTTCAAATTGATGGAACACCTGTTACTAATGCTACACAACTACAGCGCCTTGTTGAAAATAGTGGAGTAAATAAGGTACTAGAGATAAAAGTAAGGCGCGGTAAGCAGACTACTAGCGTGTTTGTTCGCACCGATGCACTAAAAAATCCTACTTAGCTTGAGTTCGACATAACCAACTTTATCCAGGAGTCAGGAGCTTCGAGTCAGGAGTCAGAATAAATGATTTCCCAGTTAATTGGCAATTAATCAGAGTTTGATCAGCAATAAAATTCTGTATTATCCCCACACCTCCCAGACCTGGGATCACCTCCCACGCTCCCTGCGCCCGGGGCCGAGACTCCCCACGCCCGGGCCCTATCTCCCTACCTGGATCTATAGTCCTACTTTGAAGAATTGGTATTACTTCAGTTGGGGAAGAGTTCAAGGTTTCTGAGCAGATACAACTATGGCTGACATAGGCAGAAGCAGTCGATTATTTTGCCTATAGCTTGCAGTGTCCTGGTGAATTGCTGCCCGTATATTGTCAAGGGATTTACTAGTTTGAGCGCGCAGTATCCCACCTGTTCTGGCGGTGCCTTTATAAAAAGCATCAAAAAGTTCATCGGCACTGCTAAGTTCCCAGAGTAGAGGAATTTCCTGCACAGAAGGATTCTTAAATCCTAAATGTTGCAAACACTTGAAGCAATAATCCTGTTCACTAAACAGAAAAAATGGCGGCCCTTCTGGAAGAGTAATATCTGTATTTTTATAGGTCTCAATCGCCTTATTCATAATCTTCAACGCTATCGATTTTTCTGGCTTACTCCACACAGTAAACCCAAACCTGGCCTGGCTAGCAATTACCCGAAATGCTTCACCCAATGCTTTTTCTGGTTCAGCCAAATGCAAAATTCCAAAGTTCATTACGGCTGCTTGATATTGAGATTCGGGAAAGGGTAACGATTCCGCTTCACCCTGAAAAAATTCGATCGCGTAGCGTGACCGTAGGTCAATCTGGGGATTGAGTTGCTTGGCTTTGGCAACCATAGCGTCTGATAAATCTACCCCCGTTACCTTACATCCTCGCTTCTGGGCCTGGGCAGCCACATAGCCAGGACCAGTGGCAATATCAAGTAATTCCATATCCCTTCCCGCATTTACACTATCAAGCAGAGACTCGATAGTTTGGCTAGTTAGAGACGAAAAAGAGGAATGATATTGGTCTACTGACTGTTGCCATCCACAATATTCAAATTGTCTAAATTCCTTGGGATTATTGGTGGGTACTGTCATGTTGCGGTAATCTTTTTAGTAAGTCTAATGTCAATCCTAGTACTAAGGCTTGCTAGACATTGCCCACCCTATTGTTAGACAATCAGGCATTCCTGGGTAATCAAATCAGCTGCGCGGGTATCATCCGTGAAGTGAGCAACCCCTCTCTTGATTCTATCAGGGCTGTATCTCCAACTGACGATGAGAGTGCTATCGTGACCAGGCTCAAGGGTTTCTGGCACGTTTATGGAAATCCCGTCGGGAAAATCAAATATTAATCGACCGTCTTTCGGCCAATGGGCAGGGTAATCTGGCAGGGGAATTTCATCAAATGTGCCTGATCGTAATACCAGGGTATCTATGGCCTTAATGCTCGGATAATCCCGATTACTTACCTCTGGTCTCTGATTAGACCAGGGAAATGGGACAACGTCAAGTTTCACTTCGCGAAACAAGGAAATCCCGGAGAGTACACATCGATTCTCTGACTCCTTGGAGCGATCGGGGAAATAGCCAATTACCACGCTGATACGACGGTTCCCTTGGAACAGGTAAATTTCGGTGAAGTTGGCCTGGTCTTTCCTAAGAGGTCTGCTCATTACACCAGAGGATTTAGATGAAAACATCGTGGTTGAACTCAGATCGATGGGGTGAGAGATACCTGGACCGCATTTCTCAATAATCCACGTATTTTCTTGGACTTCCGAGGGGTCGTCTTGGTTAATAAAACATAGATAATGCTCAAGTTGAGATGCATCTGCCAGAGGAGTAAATCTTCTTGTGGAATCAAGGACTTTATCAAGAATTCCGTTACCCTTATATCGAGAAAGAATTCCTTTCCAGGTGAATCCATGATCCTCAATAAAGCGATACCATTGTCGGAATAATTTTTCGTCTGACTGGTCAGTTGACTGGTTGTCCTGAATCTGATTATGATCATTCATGGTTCTTTACTTCCTCTAGTCCGACTTAACCTACTCTAAGTTAACAAAGAAAGCGATTGGCCGTAGGCCACGCTACGCGACCTTTGGTCACGCGGGGCGCGTTCGCTATACTCGCGCCTACAGGATGGGATAGCGATCGCTATCACCTAGTCAAATAACTGATGCGATCGCATTTAGCGTGACCTTTCGGGAAAAACCCGACGCTGCGCGAACGGTCAATTCCGTAGGGGCTCAATGCTTAGCATCGCATTTTTTATCAACCCCTTTCTTTCTATGCTCTATAGGCACTTTTTTTGGCAATTATCAAAATTAATATCATCAAATTAAGGGTAATTCCAGCTATTTTTTCTACCAATTATTAGCGTTCACACTTCCCATCTCCCCATCTCCCCATCTCCCCATCTCCCCATCTCCCCATCTCCCCACACCCCCCACACTCTCTACACTCCCCATCCCCCAAGACCCAAGACTTGATTAGTTTTCCGCAATTCTCAGCTCATCAATGTTCCATAACGGTCCCCCTAAGCCAGAAAATTTGATATTCTCGATGCGATCGCGTACTGCCTGAAAGTCTAGTGAATTGACCAGGAAAAACACGGGCAACTCCTCGGCAACGATTTCCTGGAATTGATCATAAATGGCTTTGCGTTTGCTCTGATCAAGTTCTTTTATCCCAGCATTGAACAGACGGTCAATCTCTTGCTCCCAGTCAGACACTTCCCATCCTTCTAGTGGTGGTTGTCCGGGTTGAGGACCTTGATTAAATTGATGAAACGAGCCTCCACTATACCAGAAAACAAATACACTGTGAGGCTCACTCACTCCTGCTCCAAAGGCACCCACATAACACTCCCAATCTCGAGTCGATAGGAGCTTTCTGAGCACAAGGTTAAAGCTGAGTACCTGCAAATCTGCTTCTATCCCAATTTGGCTCAAGTCTTGTTTAATCTGAACTGCTGCGTCTACTCGGGATTTATCGTCTGATTTCACCAGCAAAGTGAATTGTACCCGGTTGCCATCCCAATCCAGCAGCTGATTTTGGGAGTTATACCTGAAACCAGCCTCTAATAGTAATTGTTTTGCTTTCTGGGGTTGATAGTTGTAGACTTTTAACCCATCTTCTGGGGACAGGTAATAGGGACTTTGGACAGCAATGGGAGAATGTTGTACTTCACCCAGTCCCCGATAAATATTAGTTTTCATTCTTTCCCGGTCAATAGCATAGGCTACCGCTTGTCGAAAGGCCAAGGTATTGAACCAACGAGACTTGATTGGGTCTACGAAAGGTTTTCCCTGAGCATTGCGAGCTTTGTTGAGATTAAAACCGACAAACCTAATGCTAGGCATCGGTCCGCCATTGTAAATGGTGTATTTCCCCCGCTTTTCCTCTCGTTTGAGTAACCCAAACGCCTCGGGATTCACTCTGAGGCTATCCAACTCCCCAGAGCGAAATCTGAGTAACTGGTTATCAGAGGATGGGATAACTTGTAAGACAATCCGTTGAATGTAGGGTTGGGGATTTCCCTGAGCATCAGCACGCCAGTAATAAGGGTTGCGTTGTAGGATGACTCGCTCAGCAGGGGTATACTTTTGTAGTCGATACGGACCATTGCTAACAATGTCTTGGGGATTGGTGTTAGTGCCCCAAGTTGAAAGAAACTGGGGATTGCCATTACCATCAGTGGCTTGCACAGACTCTCGTAACGCATGAGCCGGTAGAATGGCTAGGGTTCCTGCGGATCTCACAAATGGCGCAAAGGGTTGTGGTAAGGTAAACTCAACTCGCTGCTGATCTAGTTTGCGCACCGATGGGTACTTACCAGTACTACCAATCTTGAGGAAATCTCGGGAAACTGTGGGAATCTTGGGATTCAGGTAAAGCTGCTGATAGGTAAAGATCACATCATCCACCGTCAGGGGTTCCCCATCAGACCACTTTAGCCCATCCCGCAGGGTGAAGGTGATCTGCTGTCGGTCTGAGGAAATGTCCCAAGATTCAGCTAGTGCTGGTTCCAACTCCCCTGTCATGCCATTCTCACTCAACAATCCTTCGTAGATGTAACCAAATACACCAAAGGGAGAGGTATTAACAATAGTGTTAAAGGTAGCTGGGTCACTAGGAGTAGCTAACACTAGTTGAGAGACCTGAGCTGCTTGAGTCTTAAACTGGTTCGGATGGCAACCTGTAAGGGTCAATAGACAAGATAGCACCAGCGCAACTGCTTGAAGAGGGAGGAGTGTGGGGAGTGTGGGGAGTGTGGGGAGTGTGGGGAGTGTGGGGAGTGTGGGGAGTGTGGGGAGTGTGGGGAGAGGGGGGAGTGTGGGGAGGGAAGAAGTAGTTTTGGATAAGAGGATATCTTCAAATATATTTTTGATCATTGTCTTGATGCAGTCGCGAATGGTAAAAGTATCGGGATTAAAATTTATGTAGCAAGCGGATCTGGGAAAAAATCCTGTGTACCTCTTTAGGTTAGAAACCGCTATAGATTTAGATTAACTAGAAAGGTTGATGCAGGTAATCAAAAAGTATCCCGATAATGACCAACAAAGCCTATTAGAGACAGCAGAGTCTTACCTAAGGGAATCCGTTGCTCCCTTGGCTAATGAGATTGATAGTGCTCCTGAGGTGTTACGAGAGGCTCTCAAGGGGATGAGCGTTCGCACTTTGCTAGGGCTACGGATTCCCAAATCCTGGGGAGGTGTCGAAGTCAGTAGCACCACCTTTCCATACTTTCAGCAACTGGTAGCACGGTATTCCGGTGCTTTGGCATTCTTGCAAATGCAACACCAGAGTGCTGGAGCAATGATCGCCTTCTCTGAGAATGAATCGTTGAAGCAGCAGTATCTTCCCAAATTAGCCAAGGGTCAAGTGCTAGTTGGTATCGGCTTTTCCCAAGTGCGACGAACAGGTAACCCACCGGTGAAAGCTATTCCGGTAGATGGTGGATATCAGATCAGCGGAAAAGTGCCTTGGGTTACTGGGTTTAGCTTGTTTCAAGAGTTTGTCATTGGTGCAGTATTGCCTGATGGTCGAGAAGTTTACGGTACGGTGCCATTGACTCCAACTTCCCAAGATGCAGGTGGTACTATTACCTTTAGCAAACCCATGGCATTGGCGGCGATGCAATCCACCAATACGGTTAGTGCTACCCTTACGGATTGGTTCTTACCCGAAGAAGGTGTGGTCTCGATTGCTAAAGCAGGTGCAATTCACGGAAATGACCAGAAAAAAGTTTTGTCTGCTGGTTTTTTGGCCCTAGGATGTGCCCAAGCTGGACTCGACATTGTAGAAGCGGCTGCCAAAACCAAGCAACTGGATTTTCTATTCAATGCTTTTGAATCCCTCAATGGGGAATTGATTCGCTGCCAGACAGCTATGATCCAAGCAGTAAAAGCCGATTCCCAGACCTTTGAACAACGACTACAACTGAGGACTTGGGCAATTAACTTAGCAGGACGATGTGCTCAAGCAGCGGTGACTGTGTCTAGTGGTGCTGCTAACTACAAACACCATGCTGCCCAGCGAGTCTATCGCGAAGCTTTGGTATTCACTGTCTCTGGTCAAACCACCGCTGTCATGGAGGGAACTCTGGCTCGGTTGATATAGCGCTACGCTTAGCGTCAGAATTTAGAATTTAGAATTTAGAATTTAGAATTTAGAATTTAGAATTTAGAATTTAGAATTTAGAATTTAGAATTTAGAATTTAGAATTTAGAATTTAGAATTTAGAATTTAGAATTTAGAATTTAGAATTGGAAATTGGGAATCAGGAATCGGGAAAACTGATCTGACTCCCGATCCCCCCATCTCCGCATCTCCCCATCTCCCTATCTCCCCATCTCCCTACTCTCTACTCCCTGCGCTATATGAGCTCCTCAGGGGTTCATTAGCTTAAGCAAAATAGTCTGCCATTTTTGTACTAATGCTTGATCACTAGTCTGAATTTCCTGAATTACCCACTGCTCCATCCCTAAGGAAGCAAAGGAATATCTACCGTTACCTAACTGCTCCTGATCTTGATCAATAATGACGCCTTGTTCTACTAGGTTTGTTAACTCTCGTTGATGTTGGCTAAAGATTACGTCAATTTTAGTTAAGTCAATGTCACTTAAGTCAATAGTAATCTTTTGCTCAAGACCACCTTTTAACTTCGACCAAGCCATCAGTATCAACAGCCCTTGCTCGACATCGCTGCACCGTTGCCAAATATTTTGGAAAATATGTCTAGTTTGACTTTCAAACTCCTTGATAAAAGTTTCAGTATCGGGTAACTTCCCAGTTCTTAATGCTCTAAATAGCAAAGAACCAGCAATTTGTAGCAGCGCCGGATGTCCACCAGCCCTGTCTTTAATGACATTCCGTAATGCTGGTGTGATGGGAATACTTGCCATCAATTGCTCCACTTCAGTTTCCGTTAATGGCTTCAGGGACCGAAACAGATAGTGATTGTACCACGGGGATTTATCTGGGGTTAGACTCGGCCCAAGTTCATTGAGACGGCGGAGTGAGGTGACAATCATTGATAAATATCTCCTCTCCCGAGAGTGATAGGCAATACTACGACACTCACTTAGAAAGGCTTCCATGTCAGCTTGAGTATAGTGTGGGTTTTCCCGCAAAGCCGCATCATAGTCATCCACTAGCAACACCAAGAACTTGTTGTGTTTCCCAAGCTTGCGCAATACTTGGGGCATAGCCCTGGCAGTTGCTTTTCCGTGGTCGAGCAATGTCTCAATTTCAGTCTGAAGGTCTGGCTCACTATCCAATTTATAGATCAGCTCAGTTAGGACTTCTTGCCAAAACCCGGAAGCTGTAAACGGTTGGATACTTTCGCAACTGAGTAACACCATCACTGCCTGTGATGGGTCTTGTCCATACTCTTTCCAAACGTCTGGGGAAGCTAGGAGTTCCAGGAAAGAGGTCTTACCCATGCCTGGACCACCCCAAATCGCTAAGTTACTGCGGTTCGAGATTTGATTAAAACCAGCCAGAATTTCTGATTGTCGTCCCACAAAACGGTCTGGGGGAACTGGTGCGCCTACAACGAAAGGATTGTTTAATTGGTTATAGAATTGATAAGCTTGTTGATTTTCTGGCTCTATCCTTAGCACTTGGTCAAATTGCCGCCTGGCTAGGATAACTTCCCCTACTTCCATGAGGTGTTGTCCATAACCTAAATGCGATCGCACTAATCCATCCTGATTCCGGACTGGATCAACTAGGTATGCTTGCTGATAGTATTCTACTGCTTTATCAAATACGTCACCTTCCAAATATATCCTTGCGATCTCGAATAAAGCACGAAAGTGATTGGGATTGGCTTTCAAAATCTGTTCATAGGGTTTTACTTTCTGCCATACATCCCCCTGATCAGTTTGTTCAATTGCTTGTTGATAACTAGCCTTAGCCTCTGGATCGAGGTCTTCCAATTCAAATATCTCTCGCCGCAATGGGTAACGTTGGATTAACCAGCGGCGGACTAATTCTATTTTTACCTTGTAGGATTTTTCTTTATAGGATGAAACTTGATCAGTTATGTCTACAACCCCCAAGAAACCTGATTCAACTAGTTTTTCCCTAGCTTGAGTCAAAGACTCGGTGATGGTAACGCCATACTCTTCCAGTAAACTCAACGGGTCTTGCACAACCTGAGTATAATTTCTTTCAGCTTTTTTTTGAGCCTCTGCTACTGCCGAAAATATCACTCGTTCCGGAATCGGTAATCCATCCCGAAACCAGGTTAATCCTCCCTCACCAATTTCAATGGCATCATCAACAATTCTAGTCACATCATCACGAGTTACCTGCCACTTTTGTTCAGTTCTAGCTTGAGCAAACAGTGCATGACATAGGACCTGAGTGAAATAGGGATGACCTGATGTTAATGCTAAGATAGCATCGATTGCCTCTGAGTCATAGGTCAAAGACCCCTGAGCTGGTTCAGTAGACTTCGCGGCAGTTGTCGGGAACAGGGAACAGGGAACAGGGAACAGTGGAGAAGAATTGACGCAAACACTATCAGAAAAATACTTTTGCAAGAGGTCTAGTAATTAACTTTGTGGCACTTCGTTCACTGAGCAAGCCAACTTTTTGGCTAGGAGCACCTTTAATTGAACTACCCCACCTGTCGCAGGGATGGGGATTCCCAGGCACAACCTATACGGCTGTTATATCCATGGGCGTGACTTTCCTTCGCACCGAAGGTAGCTGGGTGGGGTTAATTCCCAGTTTCTTAAGACCCCGCATTTTGATGTTTACTGCACCATTTATGTCAGCGTCATCGTGGTACCCACACTCAGTGCAAACAAATTTTTCTCCTTTTCGATTGTCTGCGCTAGTGTGGTGACACTTTGGACATCGCTGAGATGTATGTTTGGGGTTAATCTTGATGACTGGAATGCCTGACTTTGCAGCCACGACTTCAACCTTTTTGACTAATTCACCCCAGGCAGCGTCGGAAATTACACGATTAAGACCTTTCTTGGCTGATTGTCCATTACGGTCGTAACCACCCAAATCCTTGGGCTTGGGTTTACAGCGAGACTTCATCCCTTTGATGTTCAAGTCCTCAAACACCAGAGCATCTGCTCCATTACTTAGATTTTTTGCTGTTTCCCAATGGTATGCAGAACGTTTATTGGTAACCCGTTCGTGCAACGAGGCTACTTTGGAAAAGGCTTTTTTGCGATTGTTTGAACCCTTCTTCTTTCGACTCGCAGCTCGTTGTCTTAGTCTTAAACGTCTGGTTTGGCGTTTGGACTTCTTACTATTGGCTGGGTTTTGAACTATCTCTCCATCAGAAATACTAAGGAGTTTTCTGATTCCTAGATCGCATCCTTTAACACGATCAGGTCTAATCTCGTGTTTAGTTTTTACTGGTGGAACTGGTACCGATTTATCCTCGATCTGAATGCTAACAAACCATCCCCGTGATTGACGACGAACGGTTACAGATTTCATGGTAAAACCATCCGGGATGGGACGGGAATTATGGAATCGCATCCACCCTATTCCTGGTAAATAGATTCGATTACCATCTAGTTTTACCTGGCCTGGAGCATACTTGAGGCTCCGGAAACGATATCGCCTTTTAGGTCTTGGATATTTGGCTTCTCCCTTGAAAAACTTTGAAAAGGCTACATCCAACTGTCTTAACATTTGCTGTAGAACAGTCGAATTGATCGCTTTGTACCAAGGTCGTTGTTTTTTGAGGGAGGGGAGACTTGAACTTTGAACCTCGTAAGCACTCCGGCGAGGATTCTTTTGACTCTTTTTCCAGGGATAACCTATCGAGCTTGACTTGTTTACCGAACAGGACAATGGGCACGCCTCTCCATGAGTCTTCAAATCGCAGTAATTACCAAGTTTTGGTGATTTAACCTGCTCGTAGGACTCATTTCTATCTCTTAACAAGTAGTTGTACTGAGCCAATAGCATATCTAGCCATCGGTTCATTGTAGCTTCTTGCTGAGAGCTTGGGATTAGTTTATAGACGTAACCCAATTGCATAGTATCGACCTTTTTTTTCGGTGCTATCTTGATTATATATTACCGAAATTGATCTGACAAGAGAATGGTAAGACAAAAACCAATAAAAGTAGGACGCCCCTGTCTTCACGGCTCACCCAAAACAACACACACTATTAAGGCGACAAACACAGCTTGGAACGGATTAAAGAGATTGGCAGCTAAATCAGGTTTAAGCCTGTCAGAGTATTTAGAGTCGCTGGGAAAAACTGGGACACTACCTAGTTAATGGATTGTGGCTTACGCCACTTGAGAGGGTGAATTCATCCCCGTCCTCTTAGGTCGGGGTATTCTTCGCCCTCTCAAACTCTCCCACTCCGATAATCATCCGCTAGCAATACTAGGAATTTATTGTGTGCTCCCAGCTTACCCAAGACTTCAAGGAAATCCTTAGCAGTGCTTTTTCCCTCTTGGACTAATCTATCGATATCTGCTTGCAGCTCAGGATTGCTGTCCAGTTTAGTTTTAATCAAGCTCAAGACCTTTCCCCAGAAGCCAGACCCACTGAAGGGATGGATACTCAGGCAATTTAACAACACAATCACTGCTTGCGATGGGTCGGTCTGATGTATTCGCCAGATTTCCGGCCAAGTGAGTAATTCCAGAAAGGAAGACTTTCCAATGCCCGGACCTCCCCACACTGATAGGTTACTGCGATGGGAGATTTGATCGAAAGCGGTTTCAATCAGAGCAGTTCGTCCCACAAAACGCTCTGGGGGGACTGGCTTACCGACAATGAAGGGATTGCTTGGCATTGGAACTAAGTTAGTAATTCAATCAGTAATTATTTAAGCAGTGTTGAACAGGGAATCGGGAATAGGGGGAATAGTATGGGGAGAGTCTGGGCAGGGGGAGGAGTGTAGGAAGAAGGGGGAGAGGAGGGCGGGGGCTCGGGCAGATTAATTAAGTTGTTTTCGATTAAATCAGTATCTTTAAGTAGATTTTTGCTCATTTTTCTCGTAGTTCCTACTCTGATGACAACAACGATTTTGGGAAACGTTTATGACTGGATTTAACTCTTGTGGCACTATTTCCAGTATAGTGCAGTTCTCAATTGTGTGAGGTACTTTGCTCCTGGGTTGATGGAAGTCGGGAGTCGGGAGTTGGGAGTCGGGAGTCGGGAGTCGGGAAAAAATTCTGTGTCGCTCATTACTATGATAACCTGAAAAGGCTTGAAAACCCTATATTATCATGGTTTCATGCCTCGAAAATTTGAGTCTTTAATCAGACTACTATGAAATAGTTAAATTGGTGCTACGTTTCCAAAGATTTTAGATTTCCTGATCTGAATTTGTCTGTCCCGACAATTAATCTGATCTGTAGCATACTTTTTTCTATTTCCTATAACTAGCCAGTAAGTATTCAGCTAATGCGCTACGCGCATTAGCTGATAGCTGATAGCTGACGGATGAATGCTTACCTAGCGAGTCCAAACACTACCACCGAAGCCACCTGTTCTCCGAACTGCTGTTAGCCTGCGGTTTGAATCGATTCTGACTACCATTTCGCCAGAGCTGCGAGTCCGACCCCTAGGTACATCTGCCCAGTTACCAGCAACTTCATTCTTACCAATGTAGCCATGGAAGACATTGCTGAAAGTTCGGCCATTATTAGAACTTTGACCATACCACCAGAGTTCATTACCTACTTGCCGAATATAGTAGGTGCCACCATCATTGGCTCGCCAGGTACCAGTCAGACTAATTGCAACCGCTTGAGCTACCAAGTCCGGTGAGGATGTTTGGTCAAAGCTACTTTTCTGTTCTAGTTCAGGGACTGTGGCGGAGTTGCGATTAGCCCCATTGCCAAGAAAGTCTGGGATTTTTGCCAAGGTGGGATTTACCAGACTCATAGCAAAAACTGCACCACTGATACAAAGAGTTGCCGTACTTAGTTTAAAATTCATAATCACCTCTTTGAAACACTAGTGGAAGGAATCAAGGTCTCAAACTTTTCCCTCCAATTACTTATCAGGGTGAGTTTTATCGTTTACTCATGGGGTAGGGATTTTGTAATTTTTCTTAACAAAAGGAACAGGGATTAGGGAGTAGGGAGTAGGGAGTAGGGAGTAGGGCAAAGGGAACTTAGGATCAAAAATTCTCAGAATTCCTACACGGATCCCTATTTAATCAGTCCCGTAACGCACCACCGGGTCAAACAGCTTTAATGAGATGCACCCAATCCTCTGAGCTCTTTGCTACTGTTCCCTGTTCCCTATTCCCTATTCCCTTGTTCTATCAACCCTGCAACTTCTGACCAGTCCTAAGAATCTGTCCAGCTAAGACAGCAGCACCAAAGCCATTATCAATATTCACTACTCCTATGCCTGGTGCGCAAGAATTCAACATGGTTAACAGGGGTGCCATACCACCAAAACTGGCTCCATAGCCGACACTAGTAGGAACGGCAATCACTGGACAATCGGCCATGCCAGCTACCACACTGGGTAATGCTCCTTCCATTCCAGCTACGACAATTAAGACATCGGCCTCGACAATCACCTGTCGATTATTCAGCAAGCGGTGGATACCAGCTACCCCCACATCCCAAAGGCGCTTGACCTGAAACCCACATAATTCAGCGGTTATTGCGGCTTCCTGAGCTACTGGTAAATCCGATGTGCCTGCAGAAATTAGACTAATGATACCGGCATACTTAGGTTCGAGCTGGGATGGTGCGATCGCACAAATCCGAGCTGTGGAATAATACTGTAACTCTGGGACTTTTGACTCTAGCTCCGTTGCCACCTCTGGTGTAATCCGTGTGGCCATTACTACCGGATTCCGCTGGCGCATTACTGCCATAATCTGAGCAATTTGGTCAGGGGTTTTGCCCTCTCCCCAAATTACCTCAGGAAATCCTGTTCTTAAGGTGCGGTGGTGGTCAATTTTGGCAAAATCACCCACTTCTTCGTAGGTAAAATCCTTCAGTTTATCTAAAGCAACAGTTGGGCTAAGGTCACCAGCCGCAACCGCTTCCAGTAGAGATTTTAATGCTTCGGGTTGAGTCATTTTCTTTTTTAAGGGAACAGGGAATAGGGAATAGGGAGTAGGGAGTAGGGAGTAGGGAATCGGGAATCGGGAATCGGGAATCGGGAATCGGGAATCGGGAATCGGGAATCGGGAATCGGGAATCGGGAATCGGGAATCGGGAAGAAGTTTTAATGGTTTAATGTTTCAAATTTAAGGTTTAATGTTTAGCTACGATTTATAGCAATTCTCTTTTCCATGAGGTGCAAATGGATCCCCCTAAATCCCCCTTAATAAGGGGGACTTTGAGGTTTATAGTTTTACCTTATACATGCAATAAACGCTATATAGTATTTCTAAATATATCATGAATTCTAATCCTTATTGATCATAACATCAAAAACTCCTCGTATTTCTTTTCTACTGTTCCCTGTTCCCTGTTCCCTGTTCCCTGTTCCCTGTTCCCCGTTCCCTATTCCCTGTTCCCTGTTCCCTATTCCCTGTTCCCTGTTCCCTATCTCCCCATTCATTCTGAAATTTTCAGTTCATCAATATTCCAGAATGCGCCTCCTAGAGCGGAATATTCAATTCCTTCTATGGAATTACGAACTGCGGTCATGGAGAGAGGGTTAATCAGATAAATATAAGGCAAGTGTTCTAAATTAATCCGTTGGGCTTCTTGATAAATCTTTTTGCGATTGTTTTCATCTAATTCTT
>NZ_JAAHHZ010000151.1:0-13546 GCF_010672005.1 Moorena sp. SIO4A5
GATTCAAGGAAAAGTAAGTCGCAAAAGAAAACGTGTTCTAAAGAAGTTGGGCGCGCCGTGTGCTTGGAGACTCGCTCGCACGGTGCCTTGGGGACGAAGCGGGAGTAATCCCGCAGATTTACCCGATCCCTTTACTACTTTTCTGACATTAAAACCTTATTTCGTAAAATTTACGAACTTAGCCGGGAAGGAGGAATGGTAATTTTAGGGGTAGCTAAAAGACAGTTACTGAATGAACCTTTTTACCATGCAAATCAGCGACTATACGGAAATTATCCGTGGTTTAGCGATGATGTAAAGCAACTCCTAACTGAAAGCAATTTACCGTTTGGTCAAGAAAAAATTGATTTTACAACAAACATTACAAAATGTTTTGACAAAGAGTCTGAATTGGGTAAACAGTTACTAAATTTTATAGTTGGTGCCAACACGGAATTTTTTTCACCCTTACAATTGCGACTGCTCCTAGACTACTTTGGCACGAGTTCGCAAAAGATGGAGGGGGGAGAAATAATGCTTCCACACTCCGGAATTTTATTTTATATTGAAAAACAAAGGGTATCCGCTTAAAGTGGTAAAACTCTAACGGGACGGTGGGCCGCTCCACCATCCCGCCTTAAGTTAGTTAGTAGCCAAAATAAAACATATCCTACATCTGAAACAGCCATGAAACAAAACACTGACAATCTCAATCCTTCTCAAGACTACTATCAAAAAAGTAATCTAGATATAGACTCTTGGTTAAAAATTACTTGGATAGATTACGAATATCTTGTTAATAATCATCGATTTTTACAAATAATTGATTCATTTGGAAGTGATACGATAAAACTTTTGGATATAGGTTGTGGAACAGGAGTTTTCCCAGATTTATTAGATAAGAAAATTGATAGTGAACTCAAGCTATCATCTGATTTGCTAGATGTTTCAGACTATTGTCTGAATCAATGTAGTTCAGTGTTGAATAAATTAAAACACTTTCAGGCAAATCAAGGGTTCTTATCTTCTACAGAAACTATTGAAACAGCAATTCCAAAAAGTAACTACTACGATAGTATTTGGGCAATTCATTCCTTTTATACTGTAGACATTAATAAAATCCAGGATATTCTACAGCATATTAAGACATTGCTCAAACCCAGTGGTATTTTTTTGATGTGTCAAGCAAGTTCAGATTCTTGTTACCATCAATTATATAATTTTTATATAGAAAATTACGAACAGCCGAATAACTATCAAAGATTTATAACAGCAGAAGATATCCAAAAAGCCTTAGATATAATTGAAGTACAGTATGATGTAATTGATTTTTATTATAACCATGAAGTTGATGGTGATAATTGGGATTTGCTAGAAGTTTATTTAAAACAATGTATTCTTAATAGTTCGGTGTTCTTTCTTTATTTAAAAAATACTAGAGTATTTCAAGCCAGAAACAAATCAATTTAGCTTTCAACAAAAAACAAATTTGATCATTTTTAAAAAACCCTAAGTCACTATTGGATTGTGCAAAATTTTTGTTACCAAAGTTGAAATAAAATTGAAACCATTAAAATTCATAAATTAACCATTCACGAGCATCATTTGGACATTATCTATGGTGCAGATAACTTCAACTTTTCAACGAAAGTTTTGTACCATGATGTATCCTTCAGTTTACTGGCCAGCAAATATTCTCAAGCAGTAATTAATCAAATCGCTGCTTATATTGCCTTATTCGAGGGGATGAAACTGAGTTCACTATTTCCCAAATACTATGATATTAACCTTGTCGCTGAAAATTTAAGTCAGCCAGTGTTAGAGCTATTTGCCAAGATATATCAAGGAGTCTTTGTTGACACTCCCCGTCCTAGAAGAACGGGGATTCTTGGATCAACGACTCGACTTACTCAACCTGACCGGAATCAAGAACAGCAGAGGCCAAATCTCCCCCAGCGTTTGGATCAACGTTCGCGTAGCGTGACCTACGGTCAATCCAGGTTCCGACGTGCCCCGCCGTACCCAAGGCTCTTTTCAGAATATTGATAGCTGCATTATGATCGCGGTCTAATACACACCCGCATGAGCAAGTATGAGTTCTAGTTGATAGCGATTTTTTGACAACTTCACCACAACTTGAGCAATCCTGGCTAGTATAAGCAGGATTTACCGCTATCGTTTGTCTACCAAACTTTTGTCCAAAATACTCAAGCCATTTGCGAAACTGATACCAACCTGCATCATTAATAGATTTGGCAAGACAGTGGTTTTTGACCAAATTCTTTACTCTCAAATCTTCATAGGCAACCACATCGTTAGAGTGGATTACGCAACGTGCCAGTCTCTTGGCATGTTCTTCACGTCGCCTACTTATATTGAGATGTTCTCGTCCTAGTCTATTTATGGCTTTTTTGCGATTGGATGAGTCTTTCTTTTTGCGAGAAACCCGACGTTGATAAAATTTCAGTCTTTTTTCGCCTTTACGATAAAACCTGGGATTCGGTTCTATACCTCCCTTGGAGTCGGTATAGAACTCCTTAAGTCCTACATCCAGTCCAATATTAGTATGTGTTGGCTCTAAAAGCTCCTTTTCATCAACCTTTATACAGAACTGAACATAGTAACCATCTGCACGGCGCACCAATCTAACTCGCTTGATCAGTTTTTGTTCGTAGCGCCATAATTCCCAAGTCCCTTTTAATTTTAGTTTCCCAATCCCTTTTTTATCTAATAAATTTATTGATTTAGAATCAGGGGATAATTTCCAGCCCGACGTCTTGTATTCAACTGATCTGGAAAACTTTTTGAACTTAGGGTATCCCTTTTTCCCAGGGACTTTCTTTTTGCATTTATCGTAAAATCTAGCGATTGAGCTATAAGCTCTTTCGACCGAAGCTTGGCAGGCATGAGAGTTCAAGTCTTTTACAAAGGGATATTCTGCTCTAAGCCACGTATTGTGACGATACAGTTCTTTTTGTCCTACACCTTTATTGTCCATCCAGTAACGGACGCACTTATTGCGGACAAATTGACCAGTACGGATCGCCTCATCAATCGCGGCATATTGAGTTTTATTCCCTTTGACCTTGAACTCTAAGACTTTCATTATTGACGTGGGAAAACTCTACGTAATATTGTAGCACAAAGAAAGAAAGCCGTCCTTTGTTCGCGCAGCGTGGCCATAGGCCAAGTTACCGTAAGATAGTGGAGCCTTTATAGTTTGCAGGCTATGATAAAAAGGGTTAAAAATTTGTAATTAAGGCTCCACTATCTTACGGTTTCGTCTCCTAGAAGGACGGGGCTTGAGACCCAACTTTTTGGTCAACATTGGTATGAAAACAATATAACAGACTACCCTGGTCCTGAACTTATCTATTCACAAGGTAGCTTAAGCAATAGCAAACCCACCTCTATATTTGGCGATAACTCTACCGTACTTGCAGGCTGTGGTGGTGGTAAAGATGGTATTGTAGCCCTGAAAATGCTACAAGAAGCAGATGTTCCCTTTGCTTCCATGCAATACTCCCACAGTGTTTATGGCAAAGCCGATATCCAACACAATTTAATTTCTGGAGTCCTAGAATACGTCACCCCCATTAAAAAGCATAAAATTTCTATCTACGATGACTTTATTGACTATCCCTTTCTTCACCTATATTTCCCAGACAATTCAGGAATTACCGTTCCAGAAACTCCTGTCTCTATCTTTGAATCCCTCCCTCTAATGCTGAATGAGGGATATAAGTACTTGGCATTAGCCCATGAAAAAAGTGCCAATACTGGTAATTTATTCTGGTAAAAACTAGGTAAAGAAGTTAACCATCAATGGGGCAAAGGCTACGAAGCAGAAAAAGAGTTGAATGAATTCATTCAAGCAAATCTCTTATCTAATTTTTCGTATTTCAGTATTTTGCAGCCCATCTATGACTTCCGCATCTTCAAAAATCTAGCCAAATATCCCGAGGTGCTGCCTAAAATCCACTCCTGCAATATTCAAAAACCTTGGTGCAAGAAATGTCCAAAGTGTGCTTATGTATGGCTAGGTTTTATGGCTGTCTTCGAGCCAGCATCTGTAGATGCAGTCTTTGGCTCCAATTTGTTTGATGATGATGACTTACTCCCTATTTTCAGAGAAATGATCGGACTAGCTGAACATACACCCTTTGAATGTATTGGTGAAATAGATGAAAGTCGATTAGCAATGAAACAGTGTTTAGAAAAAGGTTTGTCTGGCAAAGCCCTAGAGATATTCAAACATGAAGTCTTAGGAGACAGTTCAATTGATTGGCAAAAACTTGAACAAAAGTATGACCGAGTATATGACACGGAACATGCTATTCCCGATTGGATATTTAGTAAGATTAGAGGGCAACTTTAAGTTTTAAAGCCAAGGCGCAACTCATCAGACCAACTCCTATTGGGAGCAGTCGAGGGGGACGATTACTTGCCCCCCCTTCCCATTAGATCTGGTAGATATCAATTTGCCCGTTTCCGTTGTAACTTGAAGAAATTTACAACAACCCAGCAAAATGTAGCGGTCCAGTACCACTAATCAACTCCAACAGTAAAGCAATAAACCCAATCATAGCCAGACGACCATTCCAAACTTCTGCTGCTGTAGTCATGCCCCACTCCCAGCGCTCGGGAGGGTAAATTTTGACTGTCTCTGGGGGACGAATCACTTCGGAGAGTTCACGGCTGGGTGATTCGAGAGCCTCAACTACCAAATTGGTCAAAGACTCAATAAACAGGGGATGGGTATTGAGGGCTGGTACCCGCTCAAACTGCTTAATCCCTGATTCTTCTGCTATTTCTCGATACTCAATGTCGATTTCTTGGAGGGTTTCGATATGTTCCGAGACAAAACTAATCGGGACTACCAGCAAATCTTGAGTATTCTTAGCTCCGAGTTCTTGCAACGCATCTTCGGTGTAAGGTTGGAGCCATTCTACCGGACCAACCCGACTTTGATAGGCCAGAGTATGGGGATTGGGGCGGTTGAGGGTTTTCATAATTAAGGCAGTGCAATCCTCAATTTCTCGCTGGTAGGGGTCTCCAGCTTCTGTGACATAGCTGATGGGTACACCGTGAGCACTGAAAAAGATATGAACTTGATCGGGATTAGAAAACTTATCGAGTTCCTGAGTAATTAAGTCAGCCATGGCTTGGAGGTATTGTGGCTGCTGGTACCAGGAGGGAATGACTGTGTGTTCAACCTTGCTCAGGTCTGGGTCTTCTGTCCACAGATTTTCTAGCAGACGGAAGCTAGAACCACTGGTGCTGATGGAAAATTGGGGATAAAGCGGTAAAATAACTAAGCGTTCGATACCATCGGCTTTGATGGTTGCGATCGCTTCTTCAGTGAAAGGATGCCAGTAACGCATTCCTACATATACACTGACCTCTTGCCCTTTTGTTTGCAAATGTTCCTGGAGGGCTTGAGCCTGGGCGTCTGTAATCTTCCGTAGAGGGGAACCACCACCAATTTGCTTGTAGTTCTCCTGGGAGATCTTAGCACGCTTAGTGGAGATTAGCCAAGCCAGGGGTTTTTGCAGCCACGGAAAAGGCAGGCGAATAATTTCCGGGTCAGAAAACAGGTTGAATAGAAAGGGACGAACATCCTTTAACTGATCTGGCCCACCTAGATTAAGCAATAATACCCCAACACGACCCATAGTTAACACAGCTTCCCATAACTTTCATATTTGTTACTCATTTTAACAATATATTTTTTAACTTAAATTTGCAACAAGAAACACCGATCTTTACCAAGGAGTGAGTAGTGGCAACAGTTCTTAGAGCTTGGAGTTATCAGTACCAATGGCTGTATGATAGTATTTCCCGGATCGCGGCTTTGAGCGTAGGTGGAGAGAGACGATTCCGCCAGCTACCGTTACAGGGCTTAACAATTCATTCAGGAACCAAAGTGCTAGATCTCTGTTGCGGCAGTGGTCAGGCCACCCAGTTCTTGGTGGAATTGTCTGAGCATGTCACAGGCTTAGATATTTCTCCACTATCCCTAGAGCGAGCACAACGGAATGTTCCCCAAGCCAACTATGTAGAGGGTTTGGCTGAACAGATGCCCTTTCCAGATGCTCAATTTGATATAGTTCACACCAGCGCCGCACTCCATGAAATGACCCCTGAGGTGTTGCAGCAGATTATTCAGGAGGTTCACCGGGTGCTTAAACCAGGAGGAGTGTTTACCCTGGTGGATTTGCACAAGCCAACTAATGTTTTGTTTTGGCCAGGGTTAGCGGTATTTATGTGGTTGTTTGAGACTGAGACAGCTTGGCAATTACTAGAGACTGACTTGGTCAAGGGGCTTGAGCAAGTGGGGTTTAAGGTATGCGATCGCTCCTTGTACGCAGGTGGTAGTTTACAGGTTATTCAGGTCACGAAAGGGTAAACGCCGACAGTAACCAAAAAACCTACCCGAAGGGAAGGCCAAGGGCGAACAACCTTCAACCTTCAACCTTCAACCTTCAACCTTCAACCTTCAACCTTCAACCTTCAACCTTCAACCTTTAACCTTCAACCTCCCCTGCACCCAACGCCAAAGGCTAACAACCAAATAACCTTCAACTATATAATCCACCTACATATTCCCCATAACCGTTGTAAGGTAGGGTGGGTCGTTTTTCCCAGGATAAGTTAGGACCGCTACTGATGAATCTTTCTGTCGCTTGTGACCATCTCGGGTGAGGCTTATTGGGGTTAACATTTGCCTCAAAGTCATATTCATAGGAATTAATAGTATTCCAGTAGGTAGCTGGCTGGTTAGCTAAAAACTCCACTTTGACTATAGATTTTGCTCCTTTAAAACCATATTTCCAGGGCACTACCATGCGAATAGGAGCACCATGTTGCTTGGGTAATAGATGACCATAAATACCAATAGCAAAAAATGCTAGTTCGTTAGCCATTTCCTCAACACGTAAACCTTCCGTATAAGGCCAAGGTAAGGAACCAAGGTGTATGCCTGGACCAGTAGTAATTTTGCGGTCATAGTAGGAGGTAAATCGGACAAATTTAGCCTCTGAAGTAGGTTCTACTGCTGTCATCAGCGCTTTCATCGGAAATCCGATCCAGGGTAGCACCATTGACCACGCCTCTACACAGCGGAAGCGATAGATCCGCTCTTCGATCGGAAATTTAGTTTGGAGATCATCTAGGTCATAGGTTTGGGGATTTTTGACTAATCCGGTTACCTCTACCTTCCAGTCTTTGGTTGGTAAATTTTGCGCTGCTTGCCAGATCGATTTACTGCCGCCAAATTCATAAAAATTGTTGTACTGTCCAGCGAGCTCCTCATCAGTGATCGGTCTGTCAACACTGGCAAAAGCTGGATTGGTTGCTAAGGATTTGAACTTGGGTTGATTTAGGGTTTCCCAAAGAGCTTTGTCTGAGGCAGAGGAACCTTGACAACCAAGAATTGATAGCATTCCAGTGCCTAGGCTGGCACCAACTAAATTTTTGAGAAAGCGACGTCGGTTAAAATAAGCCGTTTCTGAGGTGACTTGTTGCTCTGGCAGTTCCCAGGACTTTGGTACACGAATGATGGTCATAAAGTAAGTGATATTGTTGACGGTGAGCTTTTAGCAGTCAGCCTAAACAGGCTAGTCGAGCTTATAGCTGGCAAGGGTAGCTTTTCAAGTAGTGCCTTGACTGATAGCGTGGGTTAAAACCTTAAGGTAAGCATTCAGCTATCATCCGCGTAGCGTGACCATAGGCCAAGGCCAAAGCTTACCTCTTTTATTGAAAAGCTGATAGCTGATAGCTGATAGCTTAAGTTATGCTTGTACAAAGTTATAGTTAAAATTACTACCGCTTATTTTTTTTATAAGGATGTATTCGGATGCCAGATTAATGTCAAGACTACTAAAATAAAAATAAATAAATAAAATAAGGTAAATAAAAAAACCAGGAGAAAGCTGATGATCCGTAAAACACTAGTTATAGTAGGAATCGGCTGGATAGCTGTGGGATTGGTACCTCTTGCTTATGCTCAGTCAGGAGCGCAGTCTAGTGAGCCAAGCGGTTCAGTAACCCTGTCTGGTGACACCCTCCGCCAAGTTAATGGTCGCACGGTCTCAGACGATTATGGCACCTTTTTCCCAACATCACTAGAGCTAGAGGAAACGGAAGGCTTAGGTAACAATTTACAGCCTAAGTTCAAGGTTGGCTCAAGGGACAATGTAGACATAGTTTTTGGGGATGTCATCCAGCAGGAAGAACTTAATGTGTTTCCTCAATCCTCAACTACTCGCAATACTCAAAAAGTCCAGTTGGCGGTTCCACTTAGAGAGTAAAGGTTGAGTACAAGGCAAGTTCTAACCACTGATAGCTAAAGGGTTACTCAACCTCTGGTTCACCAGTTCAGTAGCCAGGCTAATTGCAGCCTTCATGCTAGTAGCGTTAGCAATGCCAAGACCAGCAATATCAAACGCTGTGCCATGATCAGGAGAAGTGCGCACAAACGGTAAACCGATGGTAGTATTGATCGCTCGGTCAAATGCCATAAGTTTGACAGGAATTAAGCCCTGGTCATGATAAAGTGCCAAATAAGCATCATAAGCATCATGAGCGTACTGCTGATGGTTGCCGTACCAAGCCTGACCAGGTTTTACCCAAAGAGTGTCAGGAGGTACTGGTCCATCTAATTGGATAGTCGGGCGTTGCTGGCGCTCTTGCTCTAGCCAGGGAATCAACCAATCTTGTTCTTCACAACCTAGCTGACCCTGCTCACCACTATGAGGATTTAACCCAGAAATCGCGATTCGAGGTTTCTTGATCCCAAAATCACTAGCCAAGCAGGCGATTAGTAAGTCTAGTTTACTCGCCATCAATTCTGGCGTTAAGGTATTTGGTACTTGACTTAAAGGAATATGTGTGGTACCTAAAAGTGTACGTAGCACCCAACCACTATGGGGCGATCGCGCTACGAACAGCATCCCAAATTGTTTGACACCAGAATACTGGGCTAGCACTTCAGTTTGACCAGGATAATCATGTCCTGCCGCTTTCCAGAGAGACTTGGCAATGGGTGCGGTCACAATACCATCAAACTCACCACGTTGGGTGAGTGCGATCGCATTTTCGAGATACACAAAACTAAGAGCACCACTAGCCGCATTACCAACACCTGGGGTGATTTGAGGCCGTTGTCCATAATCCAACTCAATGTCAAGGATTGATAATGTCTCTGGGGAAGCTAAAGTAGCTACATCTTCAATCCCCTGCTGACGTAGCTGGGTGTAAGCCCCATTCAAGAGGTACCGACTGCCAATCACCGTTATCTCACAATTGCTAGTGACTTGGGAATCTGCCAATGCCTTGAGGACAACTTCTGGTCCAATGCCTGCCGGATCTCCCAAGGTCACCGCTAACCGAGGACGCCTTGGTGGTGAGTTAAGTTTTCCTGTCAAAGACATTTTCTGATGGTTTGTTGACAAGTCTGACATCATTCCTCAACACTCCCGGATCCTAACCCCTTTGCTGAAATAGTCTTGCTCAGGATTTCCATAGGATTGCTATATTTTGGCACCCTAGTCATGATACCTTGTAACAAAAGTACATAGGAGATCATAAAACAATGGGTACAGAAATTTTCAATGCAGCATTTTTGTCCTTCACCCTGATTCTAGTGGGTTTGGGCTTAGGCTTCTTATTACTCAAAATCCAGGGAGTGTCAGAATAGTTTCTAGTGAATGGGTTATGGGGTAACGGCTGTGGGGTTTGGTCAAGAATTCTTTCACAGTTTTCTTCCAAATCCATGACCGATGCTGTCGCCCGCCTCAACCCATTCTCCCACACCCCTCACCGTGGGCAAAGCCTATTGAATACCAGAAACATGAGAGATCGACAAAATTTCTGATAGAATCTTATAGAAACTTAAAGATTCCTTACTAAAATTACTATAATGAACTTGTTGGTCGTCGGTGCAACTGGCACCTTAGGAAGACAGGTGGTTCGTCGTGCACTGGACGAGGATCATCAGGTACGCTGTCTTGTACGCAGTCCACGAAAAGCCTCTTTCCTAAAAGAATGGGGAGCCGAACTAGTACAAGGGGACCTTTGTGTTCCAGAAACCCTGCCAAAAGCCCTGGAAGGGATCACAGCTGTCATTGATGCGGCAACATCGAGACCAACAGATTCTCTGACCATCAGACAGGTAGACTGGGAAGGGAAAGTTGCCCTGATTCAAGCTTCTGTGGCTGCTGGTGTGGAAAGATATGTCTTTTTCTCAATTCTGGGAAGTGAGAATTTTCCTCATGTCCCACTGATGGAAATAAAGCACTGTACAGAACTATTTCTGGCAGAATCAGGATTGCCACACACAATCTTGAAACCAAGTGGCTTTATGCAAGGCTTAATTGGTCAGTATGCCATCCCGATTTTGGATGGACAGGCGGTTTGGATTACAGGAGAAACCTCTCCCATCGCCTATATGAACACCCAGGATATTGCTAAGTTTGGCATTCGTGCTCTGGAAGTTCCAGAAACAGTAAATCAGACATTCCCGGTTGTGGGAACCAGAGCCTTTAGTACCTACGAAATCATTAATCTGTGTGAGCGGTTGTCCGGTAAAGATGCTAAAATAGCCCGACTCCCAATAAATTTTTTGCGGGGTGTGCGCCGATTCGTGAGATTTTTTCAGTGGGGCTGGAATGTGGCAGATCGGCTTGCCTTTACTGAAGTGCTAGTGAGCGGTAAACCTCTGGATGCACCGATGGATAAGGTATACGAGGTCTTTGGCCTAGACCCCAAGCAAACCACAACTTTGGAAGAATATCTGCAAGAATACTTTAACCGGATTATGAATAAGCTCAAAGAAATCGATTACGAGAAAGCTAAAAAGAAGTCTAAGAAGAGGACTCCTTTCAAATCTAAATCCTAGTATTTCCTGGAAAATCGATGCAGCGAAGCCAAAGGGGAGCCAGTGAGGCCAAAGTCTTTCTCTACAGGGCTTACAAGGTAAGGAATCAAGCCTGACCACACAGCCCCTCCCCATAGGGCGACTGCATGAAGACAGTACCTGATTAAATCACAATTGTCCATGATGTTCGGTGATAATTTAATCCAAGTAATTCAAGACGGGGACTGGTGAGTATACCAAAAGCAGGCATTATCTACAACGACCTTAAACCAATGGCTTGTAGCGTTGCTGAAGAGTTGCACAACCAATTGAGGACTGCGGGTTGGGAAGTGTGTATGGCGACAGGGGTTGGGGGAATTCTGGGTTATTCGAGTCCTCAATCACCAGTGTGTCATACACCGATGGACAAACTAGCCCCCCCTGGTTTTGATGACCAGATGGCTTTTGCAATTGTATTGGGGGGAGATGGTACAGTACTAGCGGCTTTTCGCCAAGTGGCTCCCCAAGGGATCCCTGTGCTAACCGTGAATACAGGTCACATGGGTTTCTTAACAGAGACCTATGTGAATCAGTTGCCTTCTGTCTTGGAACAGGTCATGGCACAAGAGTATGTTATAGAACAACGGTCGATGCTTTCTGTGCAGATCCTGCGAGATGAGAGGATTTGGTGGGAGGCACTTTGTTTAAATGAAATGGTATTGCACCGGGAACCGTTGACGAGTATGTGCCATTTTGAGGTACAAATAGGACATCACGCACCAGTGGATATTGCAGCTGATGGTATAATTGTCTCAACACCCACTGGCTCTACTGCCTATTCTCTAAGTGCTGGAGGGCCAGTATTAACTCCTGAGGTGCCGGTGTTGCAACTTTTGCCCATCTGTCCCCATTCTTTGGCATCTCGGGCATTAGTCTTTGCCGACACAGAGCAATTAACCATTTTTCCCGCTACTCCCAATTCGATGGTGATGGTAGTTGATGGCAATGGTGGTTGCTACGTAATACCAGAAGATAAAATAAAAGTTAAGCGATCGCCTTACTCCGCTCGATTTATCCGTTTGCAAGCACCAGAGTTTTTCAGAGTTTTGCGAGAAAAGTTAGGGTGGGGGTTGCCGCACATTGCTAAACCGACCTCTGTGGAGTTGCCTTAGAGTTTACATCGATGTAACCAGCAAAATGTAGTTTCTGGTGGTGTGTGGTGGTGTCCGATATCCATAATATTTAATCGGTGAAACGCAACTTCGGATCAGGGGGGCTTGTGCAACCTTTGCCCCGGTAAGATAGGAGTATCCACCAGCAACTGGCTATTCACGGTCGGTACTTAGGCAATCAACCCAAACTATTCTATGTCTGCTTTGAATCGCAATACTCGTCGTCGGCTCAATAAATTACAACAGACTTCCAGTGTGTGGGAGGGAGACCGCCGTCCCCTGTCAGTTATTGGTAACAATCATCAACAGCCGGATGGTGAGGGTCATAATGATTGCATTCTTTGGGTGGATGGCTCGGAAGGCATTGTCAGGGCAATGGATTTAGTATCACCAACCATGGGACCAGAAGCGATTGTTCGTGCCCTTATGCAAGCCATGGAACATCCCCAAAGCCCCGCCAGACCAGCACGACCCTCAAAGATTGTTGTTCGTAACCGAGAAATTCAGTTCTTTTTGCGAGGTGTCCTTCAAGGGTTAGACATTGGCATTGATTATGTACCCAATTTACCCTTGATTGACGAACTGTTTCGGGGATTTGAGGAAATGGCGGCTACTCGACAACCCCAGCTACCACCTAAGTATGCCGACCTACTTATCGAAAAAGCCTATGAAATTTGGCATGAAGCTGCTTGGGAAGTAGTGGCTGATCATCAGATTATCTCAATTGAATTAAATCGCTGGGATGTGGAAACCCTATACGTCTCAGTAATGGGTATGCTGGGTATGGAGTACGGGGTACTACTATATCGCTCCTGGGATTCCCTGAAACGCTTCCGATCATCAGTGCTGGCAGATGACTCGTGGGAAAAGATGGAACAAGCTTTCTTAGGGCAAGATTGTTTGTTTTTAACCTTTGGGCGGTTTGGTGATGATACCGAAGATGAGGATGAAGAGGATGATATTGATTTAGCTGATTTGCCAGTATCTGAGATTGTACCTGGCTTTGGTACAGTCCATCCCTTGGAAGGAATGCGACCTTATATTTATGAAGAAGAAGCGATCGCAATTTATGTTGCCCTAGAAGCGATTCAGCGATTTGTTCACCATTACCATGAGGAATTAGATGACGAAAACTTACCCAAGATTAGTAAGCGCTACCGCATCCCGGTACCCCTAGAACCAAAATCTACTGTTAACGTTAAAGTTAACACCCATCCTGACCTGGCGGATGAGTTGTTAGAGATGGCAATTGAGTCCGAGGAAGATGATTTCGATTCAGAGTCGATGACCATACCCTTACGGGATGACCTTGTGCCAAAGGATGCTTTCCTCAAGCTGGGCATGATGTCTTGGGAAGCAATAGAATCTATTCGCTCTGGTGTCAAATCCTATCAGTCTCAGAATATAAAGGCAATCGGGGAAGGCATGCCAGTTATTTTGATTCAAACCACCCGACCAAAGGCACAAGTGTTGATAGAGCAGATCGAGACCGCTGGTGGACTCAAAGGGATTTGCTTTAATTCAGGGGAAGACCCCT
>NZ_JAAHHZ010000152.1:0-13291 GCF_010672005.1 Moorena sp. SIO4A5
TTTAATGCCGCGTATTGGGTTGAGGGTGATAGTGCAGGTACCGCTAACGCTTTGGAGGGGGATATCCAGAGTTAAATCCAGGAAAATATGCTCCACTTGTCCTGGGCGGTCAGGATTGTATTGGGGTTTAGCACCGGGTAATTCAAACGACTTGTGAGTTTTGCTTTCGGTATCAAAATACGACTGGGACATTAGTGAAGTTGTAGAACTGAACAGTGTGGACAATGGCGTTAAGTGGAGCTATGGGAAGTTTCCCAAAGGAAAAAGAGTCACCCTTCCTGTAGCGGTCGATTGATATATTTTAAGTTAACTCATCATCAAGCTATTTAGCTGATCACCGCACTACCCATCCCTTGGAACATCAACCATGATAAGAAAAAGTTGATAATAAAAATTGCTAGCAAAGCAGTAACCACAGCAGTGGTGGTAGATTGACCGACACCTTTAGCCCCTCCTGTCGTGGTTAACCCCCAGCTACAACCAATCACAGCAATCAACAGCCCAAACACTACAGATTTAATAGCAGCAGAGAACAAGTCCCAAATTCCTAAGAAGTTACGAGCCGAATCAAGAAACAAAGACTGGGGAATACCATAAAGATTTTGAGCCAGCACCAATCCTCCTACCATACCAGTCACAATGGCGAGAATGGTCAACACTGGCAGCATCAGACAACAAGCAATAACCCGAGGAATCACTAAGTAATCAATTGGGTCAGTCTTGAGCATATACAAAGCATCAATTTGCTCTGAAACGCGCATCGTACCAATTTCAGCAGCAAATGCCGAACCAACTCGTCCTGCTAAAACCACAGCAGTCAACACCGGAGCCAATTCCCTAGCCAAAGCTAGAGCCAAGACTCCCCCAATGGCATTGGTGGCACCAAAATTAATGAACTCTCGTGTTACCTGAATGGTAAACACCATACCGATTACAGTAGCAGTGAGCAGAGCAATTATCAGAGACTCTGGTCCAACAGTTACCATTTGCTCGATAGTATTGCGGCGGTGAATCTTCCCAGTCAGTAGATGAAGTATCACTTGCCCAGCTAAGAAAATCGCCGCCAGTAAACGCTGACTCCATAACCCGAGGCTGGAAGTTTTAGCCATTAATCAATCATTTCCCATCATTCGCTTCCACACGGAAACGCTCAACAAATGTCCGCAACTCTCCCGCCACACCGACCAGGTTTTGCAAAGCTCCAGAAACCCTTTGGGCTTCTTGGGAGGTTTCTTGAGCGGTTAACTCAACGGATTGCATCACTTGGGCAACAGCACGGGATGTTTCAGTTTGCTCGATAGTATCCGCAGTGATTGCACGTACTAAAGCATCGATCCGGTTTGCCACTTGCACAATATCTTCAAGCGATCGCTTGGCTTGTTCTGCTCGTTTAGTACCTTCAATCACCTGTTGGGTGCCTTCTTCCATAGCTGTCATCACTGAACCAGTTTCACTCTGGATTTGCAACACAATATGTTCAATATCCTTGAGTGCCTTGGCTGACTTATCAGCGAGCTGTCGTACCTCATCCGCAACAACAGCAAAGCCTCGACCAGCTTCTCCAGCTCTTGCCGCCTCAATACTAGCATTGAGTGCTAACAAATTTGTTCGGGAGGCAATGGTAGAAATCGATGTAACAATTTTCGAAATTTCCTGGGAAGATTCTGCCAAACGCTTGACTTTACGAGTCGTTTCTGCTACTGTCTCACGAATTTGCAAAATTCCGGCCACAGTGCGCTCCACAGCCTCACCACCTTTGAGAGCGGTAGCCGAGGCTGAGCGGGCAACTTCCTCAGCTTCTCGTGCACTCTCTGCCACCCGCTGAATAGCATCGGTCATCACCTGTACAGAGTTCAGGGTAACCGCCAGTTCCTCAGCTTGCCGTAAAGCATCAGAAGACAAGCTACGGGCAAAGGACTCACTATCGGTGGAACATTTGGTCACCTGACGGACTGCCTGCTTGACTTGTTGTACAATTTCCCGTAGGTTTTGAATCGTCAGGTTGAAGGAATCAGCAACTGCTCCCAAAACATCAGCAGTTACCTCTGCCTGTACCGTTAAATCCCCCCGTGCTGCCCCTTCCACATCATCAAGCAATCGAATTACCTGGCGTTGGAGGTCTTCTTTTGCCTGTTCTTGCTCTTCTGCCTTTCGTTGTGCTTCAGTCATCGTTGTCAAGATGACTCTGGCCATTTGGTTGAAACTATGGGCTAACTGACCCAATTCGTCCTGGGAATAAATCGTAGCATGGGCATTGAGATTACCCTGACAGACTCCTTCAAACTGGGTTTTCAGGTTTTCGGTACTACGTCTAATCTGCCTAGCTGTAATATTCCCCACAGCCAGAGTCGTACCAAAACTGGCAACACCAGCGGCTAGGGTCATCAGAATACTAGTATTTCGCACATGATTTTTGAAGGATGGCTGATCTCGAACCATGTATTGTGCTCCAGCACCCACCGCTGCTACCACCACCATTGATACCGCGCCAGTAATCAAGGCAGTCATCCAATTCTTCTGGTTGACAGGAGCGTTTTCTATGGGAGCTAGTGGACCTTGGTCAATACTAACAACCAGCTCTTTGTCAATGTCTTTAGTAGGATTATAAATAGGGATTGGCTCGGTGGCACTACTAAGGCTAAATAGCTCCTCATTGCCAGTGGCTGACGGATAATCATGATTGGCTACAGCACTTACACCACTGGTGTTCATATCCATTGACCCAGTACTTCCGAGTGTTGAGCCAGTACTGCTTAAGACATCAAAATCACTATTGTCACCACTCTCATTGGACAGTGGTTGCTGATCATCAACAGAGAAATCAGGGATTGAATCTAAATCATCATCAAATAGGTCAAACTCATCTAAAAAACCCTCTTTTACCCCTTGATGTGCTTCAATTCCTGACAATATTTCCTCTTCTGATTCCGTTACATCATCCATTGTCCAAGAATCATCATCAAAGGATTCCAAATTAATTTGGTTTGGCCTTGGAGAGTTGAACCCATTTTGTTCGTAAGCTGAGTCCAAAAGTTGCTCATCCGAGCCATAGTTTTCCGATAAATAGGGTTCAGTAGAGTCAGTCGCCTCATCATTGAGATATTCTAAGTCCTCTTGATTGTCAGCATAGGCTTGAGTATCCCCCGTTGGTTCCTCAGGTTCCAAAGACTGCTCGGTGCTGGCATAATTTTCTTGGGTAGTCGCGGTAGGCTCAGAACTTGGAGTCGGGTAAAAATGCTCCTCAAGCTCTGCTGAATTCATTAACAGGGTTGCAGCTTCAACAAAGGAATTCTTTGATTGCTCCTCGATATCGCTAAACTCGTAATCCGGCAGGGATTCTAATTCTTCTTCAGCCAGGACGTTAAACTCAACTGTGCTATATTCACTAGTTAACTCTTCTGAACCATAAGATATATCTTCGTCTAAATTAACCTCAGGAGACACCATAAATGTTTGTAGACCCTCCTCTTGAGAGAGTTCAGGAAAGTGTCCTTCTGTGCCATTATAAGAAGTCTGACTACTGACAGGGTTTACATCGAGTTCTAAATCCTCAGAGGCAATTTCCCAACTCTCTAAATCCTCACTGTCTTCTTCTAGGTCACTAACGATACTAAAGGGGTCTAGATTAGAAGAAGACTGATAATCTATGGTGCCTTCATCACTAGTGGAATCTTGAAAAGAATCGTTAAAGGGTGAGGTTGATTCTGAAGCAAAATCATCAACCCCTGTGTTTTCAAAACTTAAGCTTTCCGGGTCAAATTCACTGATATCATTAAAATCAGCGAAGTCTTGCCAATTTCCTGCTGTGGGTTCTGCACTCAACTCCTCAGTATCATCTAGTTTTAGCTGTGATGTATTGACATCATCATCAGGTGATAACCCAGCCTCCTGATCACCATTTGTAGATTGCTGGGCGTACTCTAGACCGTTGTTGGCATAACTAACAAAATCTGGTTCAGAGGTCAGATTGAGTACTGATTCATACTGTTGGCGAGCCAAATCGTACTGCTGTAGACCATAGCAGTAAATATGACCCCGCAGTAGCAACGCACTGGGTTCATTAGGGAAATACTCAATCAAACGATCAACGAGTGTTGCCGCTTCTTGGTATTTGCCCTGCATATAGGCTTTTTCGGCTTCCCCATACAGCTGGGGGTAATTTATACTGGATGCCATTTACCTCCTCCCGAAGCATTAAAAATTAATTTAATGTTTAATAATAAGGCTCTACCGGACATAGTGTGTATAAAACCGCGCTTATTGCCGACTAGGTCTGATTGGACGTTTTTTTTATAAAAAATCATTCTATTAAAAACTGAAACTCCCGCCACATGATGATTATAATAATTATTTCATAACATTTTTACACAGCAATTTCGGTAGAGCCAATAATAATTAATCCAACTAATTTTTAATGTTCAATTTTTAATAATTAGTTTTAGGCTGCCCACCTGGCTGAGCGTATAATCGCCACATGATCAAGTAGTCGCAGAACTTGATTAGACTCAATCTCTAGCAACCACTCACCGCGTAAGAAAGGAGCCATACTATCGGCAACATTGGTAGGCATATGTAACTTTTCCACATCCAGCCAGTCTGTACAGACAATTTCTTGAACTGCCAACCCCAGCATAGTGTCTTGATCTTCAATAACAATAACAGGGATTTCCATACGGTCTGTATTTAAAACCGTTTTATCCCCCAGAAACTGACCTAGATCTGAGACCCAAATTACCCGTCCACGTCGATTGAAAGTCCCCAACAATAAAGGGGAAGCATTAGGAATAGGAGTAATTTGTTCAGGGCAGGGGTCAATTACCTCTTTGATACCAGTAGCCGGCAGAGCAAATTCATCACCAGATCGCAGATAAAACCGCAGGTATAGTTCGCCTTCAGGACTTTCCAATTCCTGCAATTCTGGGGCTTGTTCAAGAGCAGAGTCAGTTACAAAGTCCGGATTAGCAACCATTCCCGTCAAATACCAATATATTTATGTTCTAAGTAGCTGTCTAACTGTTCCAATCAACTCCGTTGGCTGAAAAGGCTTCGCAATGTATGCATCTGCACCTTGCTTCATGCCCCAATAGCGGTCAAATTCTTCACCTTTTGAAGAACACATAACCACTGGCACATTCTGAGTTTTAGGGTCAGCCTTAAGACGGCGACAGACCTCATAGCCATTCATGCGTGGCATCACTATATCCAAGACCACTACATCTGGACAAGACTCTAGAATATGTTCTAAAGCCTCAACACCATCACTGGCAACATCCACCTTCAAACCACTACCTTTGAGGAGGTCTGAGATCATCTGCCGTTGAGCAAGGCTGTCTTCTACAACTAAAACTTTACTCATAACTCCTAGCTCGACCCTCGGGAAATAGTAGTGAAATTAAACTACAGCCCGATTTGGGTCTATAAATTAAATCATGATTACAGTATCGCTCATCTATTGGTGGTGATACCAAGAAAGACTAGATTTTTATTGAATTTGTGGAAGCTTCTAGCTTGACCAGTGGGTTTAATTAGGATAGTGTTGGTTAATTAACTGATGGGTTAGACGCCTCTATTAATAAGTTAAAGGCTGACAGAGCAAGATTCTCCCCTTGATCTAATTCTTTGGTCAGGGTATGACTATCTTGGCATTGTTCTAGATCACCTGGACCAAATGTATTTTTCCAAAAGCATCAATAACTCATGATCTCCGAAGGGCTTCGTTAAGTAGTCAGTTGCGCCTACCATCCGGGCTCTGACGCGATCGATAAAGCCATCTTTGCCTGTGAGCATGATGATGGGGGTTTGCCGAAATGCTGTGGATTGGCGTAACATGCCACAAAGCTCATAACCATCTAGGTCGGGCATTACTAGGTCACAGAGGATGAGATCGGGTTGGAGTTGAAAAACCTCACTCAGAGCCTTTAGGGGCTTCTGTATTGCTGTGACTTTATAACCTTTGGCTTCTAGGGTATATTCCACAGCTTTTCCAACTGCGAGATCATCATCAACACAGACAACAGATCGTGTAACTTTCTTCAACTCCCATTGCTCTTCAATGGCTGGCGTATCTGCTTCTTTGGGGGTCACCATTTGGATTGACCCCTGTTGTACATAGGGATAAATAGCCCGAGCTACGGTGATCAGGTCGCGATGGAGATAACGGGACAACTGGCGTAGAGAAGTTTTGCCATCTACCCAACTGCTGATGAGTCTAAAGGATTTTTCGGGCAGTGTAGCCTGTAACTGGTCATGGGCAGTAATCATTGGACACTGATGGGGAGATTGGATATGAGGGCACAATTGCTTCCACTCCTGCACCTGCTTCATAATCTCTGTGACCAATGGTCCTATTTCTAAGGTAGTAAGTTGCGGTGCTAATGCCGGACCAATTTCAAATACAAAGTAGCCATGGTGAAAGCTCAGCAAATCAAAAAGGGTTTCATTAACCATGCTTTGAATAATGCTTCGCCCTTGGTTTGGTGTGATCACATGCTTTTCTAACAAAGCCCAAAGATAACCATACTCTAGAGCATTGGTAGCGGCAATGGACAGACTTTCCAATTCCTTGAGAGCATCATTGGCTTTATAGCGGCGCAGATAATCATGCAGGCGCGACAAGCTCCCATCGCTGTCAGCAGCATAGGCAATCTGGCCATTCAGGAAGAAGACAAACCAATAAGGACCGGGACTTGGTAGTTTTGGCTGCTGGTAAAGTCTACCTGAGGCAAAACGATGACTGCCACTATTGCTAGCCTTGCTACTAGGGTGAGAGCTGTATGCCTCGACTAAGAGTTCCCCGGTTCGCTGACCTAGCTCGATCAGTTGCAGGATGCTACGGATATCAATTTCACTCAAAGTTCCCTGCATTTAAAGACAATGTGCTCCTAACAACCTGTTGATGAATCTGAGATTATGACCTGTCATTGAGTTTAAGGATGCCCATAAACTGGTACTGATCTATCTTTGCTCAAGAAACCGCTTAACTGTACACTGAAAATATCCTAAAAAATTGGGTGAGGCTAGTATAGTTGGTAAGGAATCGCTTCTGTAAGCCAACTGGTGGAAGCTTACCATGGCTGCAGACAGCTAACCATGAGCGAAGTAACTGATTAGGGGTAAGAGTGGGATTTTGACGGTTACTGGAAAATTAAGCTAAGATGTCCAAGGTTCTAGGTTAGGACTTTAAACACCATTGGATAGCATATAAGCATATAAATTAAGTATATTTATTTGAATAGGGATTAGACACAAGGTAAGAAAGTGATGGGGTAAGATGTTATGTTCAATCTAGCTAGAAAAATCGACCACTAGGGTTGATAAAATCTATGCTTGGGGAAACTAGACAGATTGGGGAAACTAGACCCCCCCTGTGGGAAGATTCCTAAGACTATCCTCATAAATCTATTTTTATTCTGCTAACCTTGATTGACTGGCAGATCAAGTCTGGGAAATACCTTAAAATACCTTTAGTGTCTAAATATACTGAATACCGTCATCCTTTAAAGGACTAATAGCCTTAAGGATCAAAACAAAATCGGTTGACCAATCATCTCCGAAAATTACCACCCTGCAACCCCAAAGGGGTTAAGCGTTCAAATGTGTTAATTAAGAATTGGGCACAATACAATTAAAAGAGGACGATCAGTGTGCTGTATCTCGCAGAGGTAAGAAAGCAGAAAACTGGGTTTATGGGTAGAGCTCAGGCCGAACTCAAACTGCTGGCTTTTCAGCGGACTGACCAGAGTTGGAATAAGGTGTCTGGGGAGGAAGTGCTTCCGACAGAACAAGCCAATAACTTTGGTGATGGTGCGTTGGTGATTGTTAACCTGAGTGGGAATCGACAAATACAGGGGACAATCGAGGCAGCGGGGGGAAGGTTAGTCAATCTATTGCAAAATTTCTCTCGCTTGCTAGAAAAGTCAAAAAACCAGGAAGAAGAAATTGAGCAGTGGAAGCAATCTTTGACCTATCAAAGTCAAGAACTCAACCGTCGCGAGATGGAAATGGAAGCGCGGCTTGAGCAGATGCAAACGATGGAGGAGGATTTTTCCAGAATAGAGCAACAACGCCAAGAACTGGAAACTACTGAGGCAGAAACTGCTAAACTCAGACAAGAATTGGAGCGTAAAAGTAAGGAGCTCGAAGGTGCTTGGGAACAACTCCGGGGACAGCAGCTACGCTTACAAGAGCAAGTTTCAGAGGGTCAGTACTCTGCTGGTTTAGATGCTCAGCAGGCTGGTGTGATTCAGCAATTGCTCAATCGCTTATCAGGAGGAGCAGAATCAACACAATCTGTCTGGGAACCACTGAATCAAGCCTTGGAAGTAGTCAAGCATCAGCATTCGGTGTTGGATAATCACTGGAAGAAGTTAAATGAACAACGTCTATTAGCTCAAAAATTGGAAGCAGAGGTTGAGGGTCAAGGGCAGGAAGTCCAACATCAAACCCGAAAGTTACAACAATTACAAGCATCCTGTGAACAGGCAAACCGGGAAAGGCAAGTGCAGCAAACTAATCTAGAGATCAAGCTCGAATCAGCTAGGATGGTGAGTCTGCAACTCCAAACTCAGGAAAAATTATACCAAGAACTGGCTCGAATGGCAACAACATCAGGGGATGTCAAGATTAGCCAAATGGTGGATATTGCAGCACTAGAAAAAATGCCCTTGGGTGAGTTACAGGATATAGTTCAGAATTTGCAGCAGGATTTGGAAAAAGTTGTACGCTTCGTCAATGACCAAGAAGAAGAACTAACACTCCAACACCAAGGGATTGAAGAACTACAAGAACAGATTAGGGTCGCTAGTGAGTACGATCGTATTAGTCTAGAAACCCAGTTAGCAGATGAGCAAGACCGTTACCAGATGCTGGACAGAACCTTGGTGGGTCAACGCCGGACTCTATGGGAACGAGAAGAAATTATAAATCAGCATCTACGAGTGTTACGACTGCGGCAAGGAATTGTGGATAGTAATGGTCAACAAAACCAGAAAATTGACTTAGGACCAATTTTGATCAAACTAGAAGCACAGTGCAAAAAACAGTCAGATCAATTGCAACAACTAGAACGAGAAATTGAACAGATGCGCCTTAGGGTTAGCCAAGCTGAAGAATTGATCAATCAACAAACCCAAGAAAAGGATGCTAAGCTGGCTCAGGTAAAAAATTGGGAGGAAAGTTGGCTCTCCAATCAGGTGAAGGTCGCTCAACTTTGGGGCAAACTTCATCTCTATGAAGAAACCCTACAGCCATTGCAAGATGGTGTCAATGAACTTCGACAAAAGCTGGATGCGATCGCAAATGCTCTGAATCACATCCAGAAAACAGGTGGTTCTCAACAACAAGCGATCGCTCAAATATCTCAAATCATCAGTAGCTTAAGCCAATCTCCAGAGTTGGCAGCTTCTTAGGTTTAAGGTTTAATATTAAATGTTGTTCGCCCCGTATTCGGTGTAGGGTAGGTTGAATGTTAAAGGTTGAATGTAGTTCGCCCCGTATTCGTTGTAGGGTAGGTTGAAGGAGAAAAATTTCTCGGAAACTAAGAGATAGAAGTGTTTCATACTTAATACTTAATACTTCATACTTCAGTATTAAGAATAATCCATTCCTCTTCTACCAAGGCTGTTACTCCACCAGGAAAGGATGACGTTCGAGAGCGGTTGGGAGCAGCAATTAAACCAGTCACCGCTTCGATTTGCTCAAAGCTGAGGGCTTTGGTTTGGTTTTCCTGAAGGAACTTCCGAATCACACGACGTTGCAGAGCTAGGGGAGCTTGCTGTAATACCAGACGATTTAATCGTGGAGGGCTATTGCTAGCAGGATCTTCCTCGACCGTAGGTACTGCCATGGCTTGCTTTTGGATTTGCTCAGCAGTGTTTTCAAGATATTCCACGTCTGCTCGCAAGATTTCAGCAATTTGGGACAAGGCTGTCTCAACTTGTGGGTTGAAATGGGTTTTCAAATAGGGTATTAGCTCTTGGCGGATGCGGTTACGGGCATAGTTAAGGTCTTGATTGTAAGCATCCACCCAAATGGAAAGTTGCTGCTGCTCGCAAAACTGGAGAGTTTCGCTACGGGATGTGTCAAGTAAGGGACGCACCAGATGTACTCCAGGAGCAAGAGGTCGTTCCCAGGTCAAAGCTTGCAAGCCATCAGTCCCTGAACCTCTGATCAGGTTATAGAGGACTGTTTCAGCGCGATCGCTTTTTGTGTGACCAGTGACAACAGTGGGATAACCTTGAGTTTGGGCAATGTCAATCAGGGCTTGATAACGCCACTGCCGCGCTGCTGATTCGCTCTTTGTCACTTCAGGGGCGGTTCGTAGATGAAATGGAAGTCCCCAACTTTGAGCAATTTGCTGTACATGAAGGGAAATTCCCTCATCATAGGGCCAACGGTGGTCACAGTGGGCGATTCCTAGCTGCCATTTCCACTTGGGCTGTAAATCTAGGAGTAGTTTGGTTAGGCAAAGGGAATCTTGCCCACCGGATACGGCTACTAAGACCTGCTGATTCTTGGGTAGTAGCTTCTTTTGCCGCAGGGTTCTATGTAGCCGTGCATGAAGAGGTGTCCAACTCGGTATCTCAGACATTAGAGTTGTTATGAATAGTTATCCAAAACTTTGACATTTTGAATTTTGTAGGTCATAGATACCGTGACATACTCCCACACTCACCTTTTCAGGTTGAGTGTGGGCTTCTTTCCAACTCCACCTACTGGTTCGGATACTCGGAAAGCTTTATTACCGACGGGATGCCCCACCGCCAACTTTAATATATTGATCGCCGCATTTACATCTCTATCTTCTGTGTACCCGCAGTGAGGACAAGAATGAATACGGTCTTTTAATTTTTTAGGTACTTTTGTCCCACAATTAGAACAGTTTTGACTGGTGTTTCGAGGGTTCACTGCAACTGTGACCAACCCAGCATTTTCGGCTTTGGTTGATAGTATTGACAGAAATTGCCCCCAACCAGCGTCTAATATCGATTTAGCCATTTTAGTTTTGGCCAAACCTTTAATATTTAACTTCTCGTGAGCAACTAGATCATGATTATCTAGTAAGCCCTTTGCAGTTTTAAAATGAAAGTCTTTTCGAGTGTCAGCAACTTTTTTGTGAGCTTTGCCTAGTCTACTGACAGCCTTCTTCCTGTTGTTGCTACCTTTCTTTGATCTACTGACAGCTTTTTGGATTTTTTTTAGCCGTTTTTGAGCTTTTCGATAGTATTGAGGAATTGGTACCTCTGAACCATCGGACTTAATCAAAAATGACTTAAGACCCATGTCTACCCCAATAGGATTGGTTGCACTGTCTACTGGGATGATATTCGGGACAAACTCATCCTGGATGGACAGCGTGACGTAATAACCATCAGATTTTCGAGTTATAGTAGCTGTTTTTATTTTAAATCCTTCTGGAATAGGTCGGTGATAGATCATTTTGACTTTCCCAAACTTAGGAAGAGTCAAAATATTGCCATTTATAGGGTCTTTGCTAAGAGATGGAAATGTAAAAGATTTGTATCTATCTTTACTTTTAAATCTAGGTCTCCCACTCTTCTTCCCATTGCTATCCCCTTTTAGGAACCCCTTAAAAGCTAAATCGACTCTTTTGACACAGTCTTGCAGGACTTGTGATTGAACCACCTTGTACCAAGGTCTATCCTTTTTTAACTGAGGAAGAGTTTTCTTTTGGGAAAAATAGTCGGGATTATTCCTTAGATCTGGTAAATAGCAGACAATAGGACAAGAGTTGATAGAGCAGCGATTCTGTTCGTACCAGTTAAACCTGTCGGCAAGTAGGTAGTTGTATTGATGTCGGAGCATGTCCAACCATCTTTCTACTTCACGTTCTTGATTCTTGGTCAACCTTAATCGATATTGATACGCTGCTCTCATTGTTGTCACATTCTGTTTTTCGACCTATCATCAGGATAACCAAAGTCTTTACATATGTCAATGCAAAATTAAATATAAAAACTTAATGATTAGATTGACTAGTTTTGAAAAAAAGCAACTTAAGCAAGAAGCTGTTCGCGTAGCGTGACCTACGGTCAATCGCAGAGGAATGACTTGCTCCGAGTTACTTAGGAGTTTGATAGCTCGTTTCCCTGTTCCGTGCATACTCTGTGTAAAATTCATCCCACGCTCATCCTTACGGATTGAGACGTGGGGCTTCTTTTACCGGACAGCTAACAATCCTATAAATCCTAAACCCTCAAGGTTCTTGAAAGCTTTGAAATCGGCATGTTCACTACGATGCTCCCATGTCAACATTTACCACAACATTTAGCAATAGACTATTATTTAAGCTTATTTAAGCTCATTCATTTCTTGCCAGACATCATCCATTAGGGAATTATCATCACCGTTTTCTGATTCCTCATCAAAGGAAATATCGTCCAGTTGAAACATGTCTTCATCACTATCATCAGACATTTCACCCAGATCAAAATCATTACTACTGTCTGTTGATACTGCTGACAAATCCAGCAAATCTTCTTCCGCTGCTGTCGGTGATTCTAGGAACTCTATATCTTCGTCACTTTCGGAAAGTTCTCCTAAATCAAACTCATCTTCTTCTTGACTGGTTGGGGTTTGTTCAAAACCAATATCTTCCTCACTATCGGAAAAGTCTCCTAAATCAAACTCATCTTCTTCTTGACTGGTTGGGGTTTGTTCAAAACCAATATCTTCCTCACTATCGGAAAAGTCTCCTAAATCAAAGTCATCTTCTTCTTGACTGCTTGGGTTTTGTTCGAAACCAATATCTTCCTGACTTTCCGCACTATCGGAAAAGTCTCCTAAATCAAAGTCATCTTCTTGACTGCTTGGGGTTTGTTCGAGAGCAATGTCTTCATCTGCATCAAGTGTAGGTTTCAGTGTGATCTCATCCGAGATAGTAGTTGAGGTATCTTCCTCTAGTGCTTCAGCTACTGATATTCCAGTAGCAGTCACAGCGGCTGTGGCTGCTCCAACTCCAAGGTCGAATCCAGAATCATTGCTAGTTTCTGGCTCTGCAAGGTCTGGCTGTTCTGCTACCTGGGTTGATGTGCTTTGCAATGTTTTACCACCAATAGCTGATATATCATCAACTTTATCCTGAGTCTCGACAAGGCAAAATTCTAGATTAAGTCTTACCTTGCCTTGCTGCCAGTCATTAGCAGCAAATTGCAACACTTCACAGGGAATACCCGATTCGCTAAACCAACTTTCCTGTTCTGGAGTCCATTCATCCCCTAAAACTTCTACCAATTTCTTTTTGATAGCAACTAAGAATTCACCGACCCTAAAG
>NZ_JAAHHZ010000153.1:0-13183 GCF_010672005.1 Moorena sp. SIO4A5
TGTTCCAGTGTTTGGTGATTGGTTCATTTTTACTTATTGATATATTTCCTAATCGCCAAGGTATGAGAGCAAGTCCGGAGGTGCGCTTGACCCATTAAGAATTAAATTCGCGCACCTTTAGGCAAAGCCAAACGCGGGGCGCGAACGGGCGCGCACCTCTTAATCACTTCGTATTCAGGGAAATTGTGACTTGTTACTTATTACTCGTTACTTGTTACTTGTTATTTTGTAGTGTAAGGATTTTGCTAGCTGACTATAGGCTAGTCAGTGAGACGCTCACACTCCACTTAAACATTTCAGATGTTCCGAGATCAGTGTTAAACCGGACATGATCTGACTTGGACTAATAATCTCTTGAAGCTGATCCTCGAAGACAGGGAATGGGATTTCCCGTTGATGGCTGAGTGTATTCAGTCAACCGTTAACAGTTAACCGTCAACACTACCGATTGCTGATTAGCTCGCCGAAAGTCGTGATCAACTAGTGTCTTGATTCAGTGATGGGATAAGCTGAAATCATCCCGCCTTTGTGTACGCTTTTTTATAAGCTTTTGTCTACGCTTATGGTTACCTCCTCTTGGTCGTGAATTCTCTATATGTATACTTCCCCTTCTGTAACTCAGAAGTAACACCACAAAATGGAACTAAAGCAATTTTCGGCTCTTGAGTTATGCCAAATGGTTTTAATAGTGAAAACAGCTCTAGCAACACCATGCAACATATCAAATCTATTTCCCTAGCAATTTTACTATTGGCTTCGGTTCTATATGTGCCAAGCTGCAAGCTCACTGGGGCTAAGAATAACTCCAACTCAACTAGTAACTCTTCTACTAAAGTTTTAGATCAAACCCCTGATGCTCGTCTGGTGGAGGAATTGACAACTAGCTATCTCAACAAAACCCCAGCTAGGGCAGTTGCGACTCAGCTAAGCGTTGAACAAGCTCAGGCTTTGCAAGACCAATTTGTACAACAGTTGAGCTCTAGTTTAGGAAACGTTGTAGGTTACAAAGCCGGACTGACTAATCCTGCTGCTCAAGAGCGCTTCAAAGTCTCTGAACCCATACGAGGTGTACTTCTCGAAAAGATGTTGCTCAACAGTGGAGCGGTTGTCCCTGCCAAATTCGGTACTCGACCTGTATATGAAGGAGACTTAATGGTTAGAGTTGGTAGCGAAGAGATTAATAATGCTACTACCCCTAAAGAAGCATTAGCTGCTCTTGATGCCGTCATTCCCTTCATGGAACTACCAGATTTAGTTTATGACCCAAAAGTGAGTCTTAATGGCACTGCTTTGGTAGCCATTAATGTCGGTGCTCGCTTGGGAGTTTTAGGAACACCGATTCCTTTATCTGCTACCCCTGATTGGGAAGAACGATTAAAAAATATCAAGATTGTAATGGTAGATAAGGCTGGCAATCAGTTAGCTGTTGGTAAAAGTAGTGCTTTATTAGGGAATCCGTTACAGGTAGTACTTTGGTTAAAAGATTCTTTGAAGGCATCAGGTAAAGTTTTGAAGAAAGGCGATTTACTGTCTTTAGGCTCCATGACTCCCCTAGTTCCTGTTAAATCTGGTACTACTATTCGTGCTCAATATATTGGATTAGATCCAAAAGACAAGGTAGAAATATCCGTTAGTTTTGAGTAATATTAAGTCCGGTATAACAAAGGGAATAGGGAGTAGGGAGTCGGGAGTCGGGAGTCGGGAGTAGGGAGTAGGGAGTCGGGAGTCGGGAGTAGGGAGTCGGGAGTCGGGAGTCGGGAGTAGCGATGTATCGCTTTTACAATTAGGCAAAAAGTCTAAGAAACTTCCCATACTTCCCACACTTCCTAGACTTCCCATTCTTTTTTACAAATATGAGATGCACCCTATCTAATCAGTTTACCGAACTGCGAAATTTGCCGTAACCATAGCCAACCTAAGACGCTGCCAATGGCATAATAGAGGAAATCCCACCATACAAAGGTAGTTCCTAAGAGAAATTTACCGATTAAGGAAGCACGAATCGGTGCTAATATAGGGGTTGGCCAAAGTTGTAATAATTCTATGGCACAGGTAACGCTAAAAACTCCTAAGGTAATTCGGGTTATTGCTTGGGGATTGGGGATAATAAAAAATATCAATAAACACCAAAAAATCTCATAAAAAATATCACCAGAGTAGTCATGAACCCATTTTTCTCCAAGACCAGAGTAGTATTTGGAAAAAATCCCTAATGGTGTAATAATCAATAGGGATAGGATAATCAGCCAGCGTTGAGGAGTAATTTTTAATAGTTTAGTCATTAGCGGATTAGACAAATGATTTGAGTGCTGAGGGCGTCAGTGGGTCAGTTGTGAGTTATGAGTTGTGAGTTATGCCAAATCCCTTACATCGATGGGGAAAACCAATAACTTTGCTGCTGTTGTGGTTAGCTGTACAGTTAGTCATCAAGCAAGGGGTGATGGCGACACCGACAGTAGTTGAAGTAGTTGAGAAACCGGAATCCTTTCGACAAAAGATTTGTCCTGCTGACTTAACTACAGCCATTGATGCCATAATCAGTCGTCCCGAATTTATGCGATCGCGTTGGGGGATTTTGATTCAACCCTTAGCCGACTCAGCTCCCCTCTACAGTCTTGAATCAGAACGTTTCTTTATCCCAGCATCCAATATCAAACTCTTTACCACAGCAGCAGCGTTACGTCAACTAGGTGAGCAATACCGGATTCGCACACCGGTTTATGGTACTGGCACTAGCCCCTATTTGACGTCCTTACGAATTGTGGGACAAGCAGACCCAAGCTTAAGCAATACCCAGTTAACAGATGTGGCACAACAACTAAAGGGTCAAGGGGTAAGGTTGGTGCAACAGTTAATTGTAGAAGATGGCTATACTCCCTATGGTATTATCAATCCAACCTGGGAGTGGAGCGATAGTTATCTATACTATGGCGCTTCGGTTAATCGACTTATTCTCAATCAAAATACTGTTGGACTAACCCTATTGCCCCAACAGCCTGGTAAACCATTGCGCGTTAGTTGGAGTGATGGGGTAGCGGCTAGACAGTGGCGTGTGGATAATCGTGCTGTTACGGGTAAGGCGGGAATACCATACTCAGTGGAAATAATGGGAGTTTTAGGTGAGCCGGTGTTAGTGATTAACGGTCAACTGGCAGCAGATGCTGCACCAGACTTTTGGGGGTTAGCAGTTCGTGACCCAGCCGATTATTTCCTGGAGTCCTTCCGCCGTATCCTGGAAGCTGAGGGAATTGCGGTGATTAAGGCACTGGTGAAAGACAGTTCAGCTAATGTGAATAATACACAGATAACCAATACAGAAATAACGACAGAGTTGGCAGCAGTGGAATCTCTTCCGTTAGCGCTATTGTTAAAGGAAATCAATCAGCAGAGTAATAATTTGTATGCTGAGGCATTATTGCACCAGCTGGAGACAGAGGAAAGGAGTGAGTCTAGCCCTAAGTTTGGTCTGGTAGCGGTTCAACAGAGCTTAACGGAGTTAGGGGTTGACCCAAAAAGCTATAGTATGGCTGATGGGTCTGGGCTATCTCGCCATAATTTAGCTAGTCCGTTTGCGATCGCACAAACTCTGAGACTGATGGCACAAACCCCATTAGCTCAGGTTTATCGAGAATCCTTGGCTACGGCTGAGGTTAGTGGAACTTTACGCGATCGCTTTCGTGATACCGCAGCTGTTGGTAAGCTCCAGGCTAAGACTGGTACATTAAGTGGTGTCTCAGCCTTATCAGGCTATCTTGATATTCCTGACTATCAAACCTTGGTATTGAGTATTCTGGTAAATCAATCTGACCAATCTGCTGCTAAACTCCGTAATGCTATTGATGAAATTGTTCTATTATTGACTCGCTTGGGTTATTGCTAAGTGTTGAGTGTTGAGGGGTAGCAACGGTTGAACATTTTTCGCAGCCCAACCCTCCCTCCCCGGGCCCGGTTTTCCCACGCCCGCTGACTCTTAGCCCTACTCCCTATTCCCTATTCCCTATTCCCGCGCAACCCAGAACGAAAGTACTTCAGCCAATTGAGAAATGCTGTAATTATGAAACCCCTGGAAATTCCCCCAGACCCTACACCCAAGACCCTAAACCAGGGTTCAACCAAGTCTCCAATTCAAATCTGTATCACATTAGGAACTCGTCCGGAGGCAATTAAGTTAGCTCCAGTGATTCTTCAGTTCCAACGCTCTGGTAAATTTAAGACTCAGGTGGTGTTAACGGGTCAGCATCGGGAAATGGTAGACCAGGTGATGGGGATGTTTGACCTGAGGGCGGATCGGGATCTAGAAATTATGCAGCCCAAGCAAACTCTGACCGATATTACTTGTCTTAGTTTACGGGGGTTAGAGGAATTATTTCAGGAATTGCAGCCCCAGTTAGTAGTTGTGCAGGGGGATACAACTACAGCCTTTGCTGCGGCCTTGGCAGCCTTTTACCAACGTATCCCGGTGGGTCATGTCGAAGCGGGATTGCGCACCAATGATTTGTTTAATCCCTATCCAGAGGAAGCCAATCGACGGCTGATTTCTCAGATTACTCAATTACATTTTGCCCCCACTCCCCTGGCAGTAGAGCATTTGCAGGGGTCTGGGGTCACTGGCGCAATTCATAAAACTGGGAATACGGTGATTGATGCCCTGTTGATGGTGGCTGAGCGGGAACCAGTGTGTGAGGTTCCGGGTTTAGATTGGGAAGGATACCGGACGATTTTAGCAACAGTACACCGTCGGGAAAATTGGGGGAAACCACTGGAGGATATAGCCCAGGGGTTCCTCCATATTTTAGATAAGTTCCCAGATACAGCGTTATTGTTACCTCTCCATCGTAATCCTACGGTCAGGGAACCCCTAAGGGCAATGTTAGGTGACCATGAGCGGGTATTTTTAACAGAACCACTGGATTATGTGGAATTGGTAGCAGCAATGCAACGGTGTTATTTAGTGATGACTGATTCTGGCGGATTGCAGGAGGAAGCACCGAGTTTGGGTAAGCCAGTGCTGGTATTGCGTAAGACCACGGAACGACCGGAAGCGATCGCAGCTGGGACTGGTAAGTTGGTAGGAACCGACCCGGAACAGATGGTAGGGGCGGCAAGTTTGTTGTTGAGTGATTCAGTAGCTTATCAGGGGATGGCAAATGCCATTAATCCCTTTGGGGATGGTCGTGCGGCGGAGCGTATAGTACAGATTGTGGAGGATTACTTTGGTCTAAATTTTTCTGACAATCAATAACCTCAATTCATTCCCTCCAACAACGTTTGAACCTTACCATCCGGGTGTAGCAGCACGCGAATTTTTGGTATACCTTCCCCTTCTAAAGGGGACACAAAAGTTTCACCGATCAGAGGTATGGGGGCGTTATCTATATAGGTTTTCGCTGCTTGCCCAAGGGGAATTATACGTCGGATAGTACCATTATTATTTAACCACAAACTATAGTTCAAGGTTTTCTGTAGCCCTTCGGGAGGTTGCCAGCGCTCCTGGAAATATCGTCTAGCTTCTGCTACCTGAGAAATCTTATCAAACAGGGTATTTTGAGATATCTGATTGGCAACGGTAGGCTCGGATGGGTTTAAAGAATCAGAAACAGGGCTACTCGGGACATTCAGTCCAGGCACAGCTTGATCGATAACAGAGCTACTCGGGACATTCAGTCCAGGCACAGCTTGATCGATAATTCTAGAGGTAGAAGAACCTCTGTCGAGAGTAGACACATTCTGTTGAGGAGCAGGGATGGCTTGAACCGCCACATTAGTAGTAGAAGAAGTAGAAGTAGAAGAAATCGAAGCAGTAGAAGTAGAAGAAATCGAAGACTCAACGTCAGGGATTACCACTGTTTCTGTGGGGATCGATAGACTTTCTCTAGAGGAATCCTGAGTTTCCAGCTCAGTAGGAGAAGGGGCTGGTTTAATAACCGGCAATTCTGACAAAGTTTGTACTACAGCGATGGGACTGGGTGGAGTTGGTTTGGGTTGGGTATTTGCCTTAGCAGTAGGTACATTAGTTTTACTAGCCTCAGAAACAGGTGCCTCACCGTTACTAGCCCCAGGAGCAGCAGCAGGACTAACAGCAGAACTAGCTACAGGACTAGTAACAGAAGTAGCTACAGGACTAACAGCAGAACTAGCTACAGAACTAGCAGCACTCAGTTTGGGAGAGTCTGGTGTCCTAGCTGGAGCAGGAACAATCTTGAGCATCGGACGTGAATTCGGGCGTGAAGCTATTGCTGGCGCAGTGCGTACTGGTGGTGGAGAGGGTGGCTTAACGGGAGGCGGTGGCGGAGTGCGTACTGGTGGAGAGGGTGGCTTAAGGGGAGGCGGTGGGGGTAACTTGGTTCCTGGGGACAGACGGGGTGGTACCGATGGAGTTGGGATGGGAGTGCTCGGTGCTGGGGGTACCTGGGAGATGGCTCGCTTTTTCCCAATCTTGCTGGACTCTAATGCTGTTGTTGGGACTTCTGTGGTTAGTGTTTTCCCTTGTTCAACAGGCTGAGGTTTCTCAAGCAACTTAATCACTGCTGCTGTTACACCCACTGCCAACACCATCGATGCTGCTGTACGCATCCAAGCGGATGATTCTGGTTTCCAACTGGGCTGATTGAGTTTTGGTAGGGATACTACTTCAGCCGCATATTCATCCAAAGCGGTAGCTAAATCAAACAGCTGTGTAGCACTTAAATCAACCACTGACCCAGATTCTTCATTAGCCAGCTTACCCAGAAACAGGCTATGGCTCAGTAAGCCTTTCGATTGCAGATGGATGCGCTGAGGCTGAGTTGGAACTGCTGTGGCATTTTCTTCCTGAGGGGTTGGAAGAGTTAGGAGAGTTAAGGGAGTAACCTCAGCCGATCGCGTAGCGTGGCCTACGGCCTTAGAGTTTCCAGAGGCAACCAGTTGCTTTGGGGACGGCTCAAGGAAGTGCTGAACATAGCCATCTACCGCTTCATACAACACATCTAAATCCTCTGCGTTGCCTCGTAACGTTACCTGTTGTTCTTCTGGCTTGCGGGGGTCATCAAAACGCAACTCAAACCGCAACTTCTTCACCACAGATTGTCCCACCCAGCGGGATAAGGGTGAGCGGTTTGCCCAAATTGATAGGGTACAGGTAGGAGGAGTGTAACGTCGCAGGACTATGTTAGTCATTGGTGATTATTTATTAGTCATTTGTTAATTGTTAATTGTTAATCGTTAATCGTTAATCGTTAATCGTTGATTTCTATAGCATTTCCCAAGAAATCATAAAACCCAATACTGATTTATCATAACACCAAAAAATCCTCTGCTCTCTTTCCTAATGTTCTCTGTTTACTGTTCCTATTCCGTTCTTTAATCAATTTTTTATCAAAAATGCTATAGCGTTTATCATAGCTATGAGGTACACATAATTTTTGACCATTTATGAGTTACCTACTCTCTACTCCCTACTCCCTATTCCCTATTCCCTACTCCCTACTTCCTAAAAACCAGGATTTTGTACCTCACCCAATTGATAAATGCTATATATTTTCCTGGATGCAATCCTTAAGATACTTTACCTAATAAGGCTAACCATAAACGCTGATGACCTTTTGCTCCACTATAGAAGAGTAATTTGATTAATAGTTTAAGAGCCAGTTGCTTTAAACTATCAGTTGACACCTTTTCTTCTTGCACCATCCGTTCTCGGTAAGTGTTATTAAAGTTGTCTAAATAATCTCCCAATAAAGCAGCACGATGAGGTTCACTGTTTTGTTGTGTCATTTGTTCGAGTAAAGCCACCGCACGACGGATTAGTTCTTGATGGTCTTTAGCCAAGTGACAGATGATTAAAACTAGCGATCGCGCTTCCTCCACATCCAGCTTTTTCCGTCCTCCTGAACTTTTGCGCAGGGGATTAGACTGACGCAGACGCCACAATGCTACTCGGTCTGTGATCATTGACTCTAAATTTAATTCAGCAGCAGCTTGCAGCATCTCCTCTGAGCCAATACCTGCTAGAGCTTCTAGGCTAAGCAAGACTAAATCTAGCTGGGTTTTGATATTATCGAGATCGATTGAGTCTGCGGCTTGACTCAGAGGCAAATCCTCCCAAGCAGGAGGTGATTTTGGCATCTTGACAGTGGAAACCATAATTTTATTTTACTAAAGCAAATCCGGTTTACCCGTCGCTGTTACAGGTTTGGAAACAGGACTACGAAAGATTAAGGTATGTTTCCTGCTGGTAAAGCTTTGGTTGTCTGTTGTTCGCGTAGCGTGGCCTATTGGCCAAGGTTGAAGGTTATCTGGTTGAAGGTTGTCTGGTTGAAGGTTGAAGGTTGAAGGTTATCTGGTTGAAGGTTGTCTGGTTGAAGGTTGTCTGGTTGAAGGTTGAAGGTTGAAGGTTGTCTGGTTGAAGGTTGTCTGGTTGAAGGTTGAAGGTTGAATGTTGTCTGGTTGAATGTTCAAAAATGCATTGTAACCTGCTAACCTGCTAACCTGCTAACCTGCTAACCGGTTAACCTGCTAACCTGCTAACCTGCTAACCTGCTAACCGGTTAACCTGCTAACCTGCTAACCTGCTAACCGGTTAACCTGCTAACCTGCTAACCTGCTAACCTACTAACCGGTTAACCTGCTAACCTGCTAACCTGCTAACCTGCTAACCGGTTAACCTGCTAACCTGCTAACCTGCTAACCGGTTAACCTGCTAACCTGCTAACCTGCTAACCTATTTAAGGTAAGCAACGGTAACACCAGTCCCACCCTCAGATTGTTCGGCTAGCTTAAAACGCTCCACGAGAGGGTGCTGTTCCAAGAAAGCGTGGACACCTTGTCTTAATCGACCAGTTCCTTTGCCATGAATAATCCAGAGTACTCCAAACTCTATCGCCTTAGATATTGCTTGGTCGATGTCAATCTCTGCATTAGCTACCCGACTTCCTCGAATATCAATGGTATTTTTCGAGGTGCGCACAGCCGTTGCTGGCGGCGAGACTGGGGTTGGGGCTGGAGCTGGTTTTGATGTAGTTTTTACCACATTTTCGGGTTTTTGTCCATCCAACGATTCCACATCTGCCAGGGCAACGGTCATTTTCATTAAGCCAAAGCGTACCGTTAGCTCCCCATTATCGGCGGCGCTGATTATCTCGGCTGTCTGATTCAATCGGGGGATGCGAATGCGATCGCCCACTTTGGGACGGAATCCTGGTTTTGGCTTAGGAGGCGGTGCGGCTGGGATTTGACGCTGGGCAATCTCCTTAAGAGCGTTTGTGGCTTTTTGGGCATTTTGAGCGGTTTGGGAGCCTTGCTGCAACTGCCGAATCACTTGGGCAATTTCTTTCTTAGCTTGTGCGATCGCATCTTGCACAGACCGTTCCTGGGAAAGCTTCAATTCCCGTTCCCGCTCCTGCAAAAGTTTTGCCCGTTCAGAGAGTTCCTGATGGAGAGATTCAGCTTGTTGCAGTAACTGATTTGCCTGTTGGGCTTTAGTTTCCTGAGTGCGCCGTTGAGCTTCTAAACCTGCAATTACCTCATTCACATCTTCCGAAGCTCCCCCCAAAAGGGTTTGAGCCTGATCCACCACCGATGGGTTTAACCCTAAGCGTCTAGCAATGCTCAAGGCATTGGAGCGACCGGGAATACCCCACAATAGACGGTAAGTAGGTGACAGGGTTTGGTCATCAAACTCTACCGAGGCATTCTCAAACCGCTCGTCTTGATATTTTAGTGCTTTGAGTTCCCCATAATGCGTAGTCGCAATGGTTAATTGTGTGGTGTTTGCTAGGTATTTCAGTAATGCGATCGCTAAAGCACTGCCTTCTGCGGGGTCAGTCCCTGCTCCTACTTCATCTAATAGTACGAGTGACGCACGAGGAGTTGTTCGCGTAGCGTGGCCTTTTGGCCAAGGTTCTTCAAGGTTGGCAGGTTGAAGGTTATCTGGTTGAAGGTTATCTGGTTGAAGGTTATCTGGTTGAAGGTTATCTGGTTGTTCGCGAAGGACTTTCAACCTACCAACCTGAAACTCTTGAGAACCTCCAACTTTCAACCTGTCAACCTGTAACTCTTCTTTTGGGGTAGTTATCGCCTCAATAATCCGACTAATCCGGCGAATGTGACCCGAGAAAGTGGATAAACTCTGTTCTATAGACTGCTCATCCCCAATATCTGCCAGAATTTGGTCAAACCAAGGGAGTTCTACTGGTTCCCTTGCTGGCACAAATAAACCGGCTTTTGCCATCAGTGCCGCTAAACCAAAAGTTTTCAACGTAACGGTTTTACCGCCAGTATTGGGACCGGTAATAGCAACTACCCGAATGTAGGACTGAATCTGGACATCAATCGGAACCACTGATGTGCCTTGTTCATGTTTTTGCTGCCAAACTAGCAGAGGATGGCGCAGTTGCCGTAGAGTAATGCTTTCATTCTGATTGCGGTCAATGAATCTAGGGGGATTGGCTTCTAACCACAGACTATACCTAGCCTTAGCGGTAGCTAAATCCAGGGTAGTTGCTACAACCAGCAACCGTTCCAAGTCTGGCTTAACTGCTGCTACTTGTTGGCTCAAGGCACGACGTACTGCTTCCGCTTCCACTTGTTCTTGCCGCCGCCGGGTCCGAAGTTGATTGCCTAAGCTAACAATAGCCTTCGGTTCCACGTATAGGGTGGCACCGGTGCTAGAGGTATCGTGAACAATACCAGGAATAGCATCTTTCTGGGGAGCTTTAACCGGGAGTACAAACCGATCAGCCCGTTGAGTAATTAACTGTTGCTGTAATGCCCCCCCTTTACGCTGGACAATCCCCTGGAGGATTTCATAAATTCGGTCTCGCAATGATTTAATCTGAGTCCGAATGCCTGCCAGTTTGGGGGTTGCCCGGTCAGCTACATCGCCTCGGTCATCGATACAACGGTGAATTTCTTGTTCAAGTTCTGGGTAAGTGCGGCTGTCAGCCACCAGTTCCTTCAGAATTGGGACATCCTCTTGGTCTTCAATAAACCGCCGTAGACGCCTCACACCAGCTAAGGTTGTTGCGATCGCTAATAGTTCCTCACCAGACAAAATGCCTTGAAGCTCTGCCCGCTCCAGAGATTCACCAATATCTTGGATGCCGTCAAAGGTTAGTCCTGTGTCTAAACTAGTTTCCAGTTGGTAAGCTTCTTTGGTTTGGGCTAGCAGGTCTAGGCTTTCCGGTTGAGTTGCTGGGGGGTGGAGATAACGAGCCGCAAAGGCTCCCAGCTTAGTAGCCGCAAAGGTAGCCAGGTGTTGGCACAGGCGGGACCATTCCAGTAGTTCTAAGGTTTCAGATTGAATCAAGGCTCAGAGACAAACGCATACCTCAATTGTATTATCCTATAATTCGGTTAGTAGTGGGAAAGTTTTGCTAGATCAAATTACCAATTATCAATTAAGTAAGTATTGAGCAGTCAGCGGTGAGCTTTTAGCTCACCCGTGCGCGTTCAGCCGTCAGCTTATTTTATTCACAAGCTGTCTCGTTCCCGTAGCTTTGCCTACGGCTAATGGCTGATAGCTGATAGCTGATAGCTGATAGCTGATAGCTGATAGCTGATAGCTGATAGCTGATAGCTTACCTAATTACTAATTGCCCTCTGAAAAAGACACAAAAACCCCAAATTGGGATATGCTGGAAATAGTTGATGTATGCCCTACTAGATTTATCCTAAATTCTCCTTCTTCAGATGGTTTAATCGTATGGTAGGGCTTCCCTAAGGTTTTTAGCCCCACTAAGAGTACTGCTTTTTGTATCCGGTAAAGTAGGAGTAGGTTTATAGGGCAGAGGAATATACTGTACCGATGGACGTCCACCTTGAGGTTGGGGGTACAAATCCATTAGTTTATAAATAGCTTTAGGTAGACCAACCGTAATAGGTAGACCCAGTTCAGAGGCTTCTTCGACAGTAATCGGACAGTCATGGGTGATTTGACCGAAAAACCTGAGGGCGCAAGCCCCTGGATTCTATCCATGGGGTTAGCCCGAACAGGAATTTATTCCCTAACAGCGATACGAACTTTTGCTTCAAGATATCGACTATAATAGCAAGTAATACATTAATCCCAAGGAGGTGATTTTAAGTGTTGGTTATGGAGTTCAAGGCTGTCCTAAAAGAGCCTCAAAAGTTGGCAATAAATGAAGCCATTAGAACGGCTCGCTTTGTCCGCAATAAGGTGCTTCGTTACTGGATGGACAATCGTGGTACAGGAAAGAAGGAACTCTATCGCTATAACACTCAACTAAGAGATGAATTTAAGTTTGTCAAAGACCTCAACAGTCATGCTTGTCAAGCCTCTGTTGAGAACGTAGAGCGTGCCATTAAACGCTTCTTTGACAACTGCAAAAAGAAGGTTCCTGGGAAGAAAGGCTATCCTCGTTTCAAGAAGCATTTTAGGTCAGTCGAATATAAGCAATCTGGATGGAAGTTATCCCCAGACAAGAAGTTTATCAATTTTACTGACAAGAAGGGGATTGGGAAGGTCAAACTCAAGGGCACCTGGGACTTATGGAGATTCGACCAGAAACTGATCAAGAGGGTTCGGATTGTTCAAAGAGCCGATGGGTACTATGTCCAGTTTTGCGTTAAAGTAGATAATTCCGAGCAGTTAGAAGCTACTGGTTTTACCATTGGCTTAGACGTCGGACTAAAAGAATTCTATACAGACTCTGATGGGTACTCCGAACCTAACCCTAGATTTTATAGAAAAGGTGAAAAACGTTTAAAATTTTATCAACGTCGGGTTTCCCGAAAAAAGAAAGGCTCTGCTAACCGAAAGAAAGCAATTAATAGGCTAGGTAGGACTCATCTTAGAATAAGTAGGCAACGTAAAGAACATGCCTTGAGACTGGTTAGAAGTTACCGTAAGAATAAAGAAGCCTTTATGGTTAGTCGGCTATGCATAAAAGGGTTAAATCTTTGTTATTAAGGCTTCTTTATTCTAAGGTTTCGTCTCCGGCACGTTGCGTAATCCGGTCTAACGACTTGGTCGCCTACGAAGATCTAAGAGTTAAGAACCTGGGTAAAAACCACTGTCTTGCCAAATCTATCAATGATGCAGGTTGGTACCAATTTCGAGGTGCGATTCGTTAGCTATAAACCTTATCCAATAAGGATTTGGAGGATTAGCTGCTTGGTTAAATGAACCATGACAACTTGATAACCATGGTGGTGAAATTCCACCCCTCGTGAAATCCGAGTGACA
>NZ_JAAHHZ010000154.1:0-13074 GCF_010672005.1 Moorena sp. SIO4A5
TCGTGTGGCCCTATCCCCAGCGGCTACCCCTTGAGCCATTAATGAACTTTGGCTATGAAGAAGAGGTTACCCTACTCAGCCAAATCACACCCCCAGCCAACCTAGCTACTCCCGATTCTCTCCAACTTCGAGTAAAAGCGGATTGGCTGGTCTGTGAAGTAAACTGTATTCCGGAAGAAGGCACCTTCAACCTCACCTTACCAATTACCTCTAGACCTCCCTTAGTCAACCAACAGTGGGTAAACTTATTTGAGCAAGCCCGTCAAGCTCTACCCAAACCTTCCCCATGGAAAGTCACGGTCACTATCGAACCAAAAGACTTAACCCTGCAAGTTGAAGCCCCGGAAATGGAAGAGGCTCAAATCCAAGAGGTCATCTTTTTCCCACATCAAGACGGTATCATTAGCAACCCAGCGCCCCAAAACCCAGAACTTAATCAAGATGGAATCACCTTGCGATTGCAGCGAGGCTATCTTAGGAAACTCGACCCAATCACTGGAGTGCTAGTGATTCGAGAATCCCTAGACAACCAATCCGTAGTCCAAGCCTTCACCATTGAAGCCGCAGTAAGCAATGAAATAGGCAAAACTGCCGCAACCCCAACCCAACCCCGATGGGAAGTGCTGCTGCTAGCATTACTCGGAGGCATAATCCTAAACCTGATGCCCTGTGTCTTCCCAGTGCTATCTCTCAAAGCACTCAACATAGTCCAAAAATCCCAGAAAAGTCCCCAGCAAGTGAGACGCCATGCGATCGCATTCACCGCAGGCATTCTCGTCAGTTTTACCGTAGTCGCCAGTGTGCTATTAATTTTGCGATCGCTAGGGCAACAAATCGGCTGGGGATTCCAGCTACAATCCCCCGTTTTCGTTACCTTAATGGCATATCTAATGTTTGCGGTTGGCTTAAGTCTATCGGGAGTCTTTATCTTCGGTGCTTCCATCATGGGAATTGGGCAACGATTAACCACTCGCTCAGGATACATAGGGGAATTTTTCACAGGAGTCTTTGCCACCGTAGTCGCCACTCCCTGCACCGCACCATTCATGGCAACCGCCCTGGGAGTAGCCCTGACCCAATCCGTACCGATAGCGATCGCAATCTTTGAAATGCTCGGTCTTGGGCTAGCCCTGCCCTACCTAGCCATTAGCTTCACCCCAGGATTGCAGCGTATTTTACCCAAACCAGGAGCATGGATGGAAACCTTCCAACAGCTTCTGGCATTTCCCATGTACGCTGCCACCGCCTGGTTAATCTGGGTATTAGCCCAGCAAACTGGAACCAACGGTTTAGCAGCCGCCCTAGCAGGACTAATCCTAATTGCCTTTGCCACTTGGTTGCACCAAAAAACCCGCCTACTCCCCCCTCTAGGAAAGCATCTTGGCTCAATCTGCGCCTTAGTCGCCCTAGGATTTTCCCTAAGCTTAGCCCAAGTTTCCAGCACCACTCCTACTCCACTGACCCATAATCAAAATCAGGGCATCAAATGGCAAGCCTATACAGCTAAACGACTAGTTAAACTAAGGCAATCAGGAAGCCCAGTATTCCTGAATTTCTCAGCATCCTGGTGCATTACCTGTCTAGTTAATGAGCGTGTCGCCCTCAACCAGCCAGAAACCATAGCCGCCTTTGAGTCTAAAAAAATTGCCCTACTCAAAGCAGACTGGACTAATCGTGACCCAGCCATCACTAAAGCTCTAGAATCCTTTGGACGCAGTGGCGTACCCCTTTATGTCTTGTATCCAGGAGACTCAGAATTTACACCGCCCATTATACTACCTCAGATTCTATCCCCAGAGCAAGTTCAACGTGCCATCAAAAACCTATAGCAAAGGGAACAGGGAGTAGGGAGTAGGGAGTAGGGAGTAGGGAGTAGGGAGTAGGGAATATGGCATCAAAAATTATCACAATTCATTTAGAATCCTTATAGAAAATTTAGGTAGAATTTAAGGAGATGGAAAATAACAAGTAACAAGTAATAATAAACAATCAACAATCAGCCATCAAAAAAAATGAACAATGTTATCAAATTAAACGGTCATAAAATTACCACCACTGGATTAGTAGCCCTAGCCTTAATTATCACTGGATGCCAGAATACTCCCGTCACTAAAGATTCCAACACTACAAGTCCAGCCTCCACCGCAATTGCAGCATCATCACCATTACAGATTGATCAAAAAGCACCAGAATTCACTGGAGTTGACAGCAACAATACCACCCACAAGCTCAGTGATTTCAAAGGCAAAGTCGTAGTATTGGAATGGACTAATCACCAATGTCCCTTTGTCCGCAAACATTACAACAGTGGTAACATGCAGAAACTTCAGAAAGAAGCCACCAGCAAGGGAGTAGTGTGGTTATCAATTATCTCCTCAGCTCCAGGACAGCAAGGTCATGTCACCCCTCAAAAAGCCAATGAATTGATTCAAAGCAGTAGCGCTAATCCCACAGCAGTAATTATAGACTCCGAAGGCACCATTGGTCGTCTATATCAAGCTCGCACCACACCCCATATGTATGTTATTGATACTGATGGAGTCTTGAAATACATGGGAGCAATTGATAATAAACCCTCAGCTAATCCAGCGGATGTAGAAACTGCTACCAATTATGTCCAAGCTGCTTTGAATAGTGTTATCAATAATAAACCTGTGGAAAAAACAGTCACTCAGCCTTACGGTTGCTCGGTGAAATATAATAGTTAAAGGTGTAAGCAATTAGCAATCAGCAATCAGCAATCAGCATATCCTTAGATGGTCAAATCCCCAGACTTTCTATTATCATTAATCTCGAACTCTTAAATTCTACCAAACGAAGTTTATTTTAAGCTGACAACTGACAGCTGATAGCTTATAGCTTACATATTAGCTGTATCTCTAACAACTTGTAAAAATTGCTCAAGAGTAGGACAAGGATTAGTAATACGCCATGGGATGGCTAAAACAATTCAAGATCGTCATATTTGGGTACAAGTAGCACGAGGTCAGGTTAAGTTAGATAATTACTTGCTACAAGCTGGTGATGGTGCTGCTATTTCTCAAGCAGAATCTGTGATGTTAGTGGGTCAAGAGCAAGCAGAGGTGTTGCTGTTTGATTTGGCCTTGAGCATCTGTAAATCTGAAGTTACCCGTTTCCCAGTCCCAGTTTATTGTAAGCATTCAGTTATCAACTCCTCTATCAAATACTCATAAGTATAGCGCTACGCGCAAGGCATGCATGCAAAAGGCATGCATGCAAAAGTTTACTATAATAGCTTTTCATATTGTATCAATGTCAAACACCTTAATGCGTAGTGCTATAACCTTTTGAATCAAGCAATTGAATCAAGGAAAACTTAGGCATTTTCATGAAGGTCAAGAGTAGATGAATAGTGCTGGAAACCCCTCACGAAACTAATAGCTAAAAAATTTTGTAATTAATTATTTTCAATTAACCCTCAGCAAACCCCACTGGTTTAAGACACTGGTGGGGTGAATTTGTTATTGGTGATTGGTGATTTACGAAATATCATTTGATGTTTCGTTTCAGCTGCGTAAGTCCTAGGCAGGAGTATTATGGTTGTTCTTGAGATTGTTGCAGCCACCCTTGGCAGTACTGAATCAGGGTCTGAATGCGATCGCATACTCCCTTCTGCCTTAATTTGGCTGTCTCAGCACTCCGGGATGCCTGCAGAAGCATCAGGTCATTTTCCAATAATCGGATCTGTTTGTGAATTTCGGTTTTTAGGGACTGCCATCGAGAGACATAATCGAGAGGGATGTCTGAGGCACTAATACTAGCGATCTGAGTGATGAACAGCCCCTTTAGTGCTTGAAACTGCTGCTGATTTGCTGATCGGGCCACATCATCAGCGCCAATTTTGTAGTACATTTGTTCTAGGGCTTGTTGGAATTCTCGTAATGGTTGATTATGTGATTGAGATAACATTGTGAGCCCTATTAGCGTAAAATTATAAATGTAAAGAATTTTTTCTTTTTAAACAGGACTTACGCAAATGCTCCCTAAATCTCCCAATTCTGGGGGACTTTGACATCATTACCCCCCAAAATTGGGGGGCAGGGGGGCAAAACCAACTAAACTTCGTAAGTCCTATTAAAGACAAGGTAGTTACCAAAACAACAATTTGGCTCTGCCACTTAAATATTGAAGCAAGCTTCCATCTCTTTAAACTTGAGGATCCGGACAGCATTCTGGCTTGACGAAAAAGGAGGGTGAGAGGAAGCTTTACTTACAGTGATTGCTTACTCAGAAGGGTTTGGCTGCATCGATAGGCTTGCCATCCTTCTGAGTCAGCACTCATTTTGCTAGACTTCGGTTTTGCTAGACTCCGGTATCTATTTTTTCTCTGAGGGGCAAATAATTATGGACGCGATCGCCACCTACTCTATTCTGAATTTTAACGTTGAGATTCCTGACTGGCTGCAATATTGCTTAAAAGCCGCTTCATCAGCGGCAGAGGAACCAGTCGGTGATCATACTTTGTTAATCGCTGAGGCATTTAAATTTGCTTACCAACTCCATGAAGGTCAGTACCGCAAATCTGGAGAGCCTTACATTGCCCATCCGATTGCAGTGGCTGATCTATTAAGGGATTTGGGCGGCAACTCTACTATGATAGCGGCTGGATTCCTGCATGATGTAGTTGAAGATACGGAAATTACTCCAGAAGAAATAGAATCCCGGTTCGGAGTGGAGGTACGAAATTTAGTAGAAGGGGTAACCAAACTATCTAAATTCAACTTCTCCAGTAAAACTGAGCGTCAAGCGGAGAACTTCCGCCGGATGTTCCTCGCCATGGCAGCAGATATCAGGGTAATCGTTGTCAAACTGGCAGATCGATTACATAATATGCGGACCTTGGAATACTTGAAGCCAGAAAAACAGGTTCAGATTGCCCAAGAAACCCGAGATATCTTTGCCCCCCTAGCCAATCGGTTAGGAATTGGTCGCTTTAAGTGGGAACTAGAAGATTTAGCCTTTAAGTATCTCGAAACAAATGCTTATCGGGAAATTCAGTCATTGGTATCAGAAAGACGCTCAGACCGGGAACAGCGCCTGAAGGAAGTCTCAGAACTTTTGCGAGAGCGGATTCATAAAACCGGTGTTCATTGCGTTGATATTAGTAGTCGCCCCAAGCACCTTTATGGAATATATCAGAAAATGCAGCGCCAGAACAAGGGGTTTCATGAAATCTATGATATTGCTGCCATGCGGGTGATTGTGGAAAGCAAAGAGGAATGCTACCGAGCCTTAGCCGTTGTTCATGATCTGTTCAGACCAATTCCAGGTCGGTTTAAAGATTATATTGGTTTACCCAAACCCAATCGCTATCAATCCCTCCATACCGGAGTGATTGGGTTTAATGGTCGCCCGATCGAAGTCCAAATTCGCACCCTGGAAATGCACCATGTGGCGGAATGGGGTATTGCTGCTCACTGGAAGTATAAGGAAACCGGTGGCTCTAATACTACCAAATTCACGGCTGATGATGAAAAGCTGACTTGGCTGCGGCAGTTATTGGAATGGCAGAAAGACCTGAAAGATGCTCAGGAATACATGGAAAACATCAAAGATAACTTATTTGATGAAGATGTCTATGTATTTACACCAGATGGTGACGTAGTCGCTTTGAGTCGGGGAGCAACCGCCGTAGACTTCGCCTATCGGATTCATACCGAGGTGGGAAACCATTGTGCTGGTGTACGAGTTAATGGTGAGTGGCGGGTACTCGATTGTCCTCTAAAGAATGGGGATATTGTAGAAATTCTCACCACCAAAAACGCTCACCCTAGTCTAGATTGGCTCAACTTTGTGGCAACAGCCAGTGCGAGAAATCGTATTCGGCAATGGTTTAAGCGATCGCATCGGGAAGAAAATGTGGCTCGGGGTCGGGAACTCTTAGAGAAGGAACTTGGGAAAAAAGGATTTGAAGCCTTGCTCAAATCAGCACCAATGCAAATTGTGGCGGAGCGCTGTAACTACCACAAAGTAGAGGATTTACTGGCTGGTCTGGGTCACGGTGCAGTGACACTCAACTTTGTAGTGAAACGACTACGGGAAGAACTACACGCTGGTTTAGACAATGAGCCAGGAGAAAGTGAAGTTATCCAAGAGTATTCTAGCTCTACCCCCATTCATCCCCAATCCCAACTTCCTGCTAAGACACATCCTATTGCTGGTGTAGAAGGACTACTGTATCGCCTTGCTGCATGTTGTAACCCCTTACCGGGAGAATCTATTATTGGGGTAGTCACTCGCACTAAGGGGATTTCCATTCATCGGCAAGGATGTGTGAATGTGGAAAATGTTTTAGGAGAAAGACTAGTACCGGTCAGCTGGAATCCCACTGATATCGATAACGGACGTCCCCAAACCTACCCGGTGAATGTGCAAATTGAAGTGATTGACCGGGTTGGTGTCTTCAAAGACATTCTGTCTCGCTTAAGTGACCAAAACATTAATGTCCGTAAGGCTCAAGTCAAAACTCAGTATGGCAGACCAGCTCTAATTGACCTGTGTATTGATATTCTCGATCACCAACAACTCAACTGCAGCTTTGCCAAAATCCAACAAATGAGCGATGTGTTAAATATCCGGCGTGTTTCCCAGGTGGAGGAATGTAATTGAAGGTATGAAGGTTAGGAGGTTAGGAGGTTGAAAGTTAGAAGGTTGAAAGTTAGAAGGTTAAGACTTAACAGTCAAGATTCAACCAACAGTCAAGATTCAACCAACAGTCAAGATTCAACCAACAGTCAAAATTCAACAGATAACACTCAAACAGTCAAGATTCAACAAACAACTTGTTTTTCTTCTGAACGTCGTCTAGGCACCTCATAGGTGAAGAAATCATAGGCTAAGATGGTATTTGGGAAAATTGCCCGTGCTTCTTGAAGCAAATCATCTAACCTCAGGGGGTTTCCTGGAGCATAACGAGGACTGAAATGGGTCATAATTAGCTGTTTGACCCCTGCACCAAGGGCAACTTGAGCTGCCATGGTAGACGTAGAATGTAAGCGCTCAATAGCCATCTGAGCGTCTTGATGGGCAAAAGTGGCTTCGTGAATCAAAACATCCCCATCCTTTGCCAGTTCCATAGCCTGCTCACAGAAGATAGTATCGGTGCAATAAACTACTTTACGACCAGTTTCGGGTGCTCCACACAATTCAATGCCCTTAATCTCACGCCCATTAGGTAGGGTAATCGTTTCTCCCCGTTTGAGTTTACCGTAAAGGGGACCAGAGGGAATTCCTAATGCGATCGCTTTTTCCACATTAAACCTGCCCGGTCGGTCTTTTTCACACACTCGGTAGCCAAAGGCTGGCACACGATGCTCCAGGGGTAGACAGCTAACGGTAAATTCCTGGTCTTCGTAGAGTAAACCAGGTTTGATCGTGTGAACCTTAAAGGGGAATGCCAAATGGGTGCGAGAGTATTTTAGGCAAGCTTGGAGATAACTATCTAAACCCGGTGGTCCATAAATATCAACCCTGTCGATGTTTCCCGCTAAGCCACAGCTTGCCAACAGACCTGGGATACCAAAAATATGGTCGCCATGGAGGTGGGTAATGAACATTCGTCTGATCTGGCTGGTTTTCAGGTCACTCCGCAAAAGTTGATGCTGAGTACCTTCGCCACAGTCAAACAGCCAGACTTCTGCACGCTGAGGTAAGCGCAGCGCTACACTGGACACATTGCGCGATCGCGTTGGGACTCCGGAGCTAGTTCCTAAAAATGTAATTTCCACGCAGCCTGTTTTTGAATCTTCCTCTATATATAGTACACAGCCTGAGTCTGATCATGCTTAATGTGCTTTGCCGTGAACGTATTTAGGGAGTAGGGAGTAGGGAGTAGGGAGTAGGGAGTAGGGAGTAGGGAGTAGGGAATCGGGAATCGGCAACAGGGAATCGGGAATCGGCAACAGGGAATCGGCAACAGGGAATCGGGAATCGGGAAAAAATCCTGTGTACCTTATAGTTATTAAAAACGCTGTATTTATGATTGCTATATTAGCAAATCAACCAACAAATCAAAAAATAAATTTAGTTTTAACCATTGGCACTACGATACTATTATTTTTACTGTTGTGTTCTGGAGATATAATTACAAATAGACCGGGAGTGATGGAGATATTGTCATTAATTTGGTAGCGATAAAAGGTTTCTAAGTGGTAAGATACATCCAAATCTTGACGACTGTTAATATCATTTTCAGCTAGTCTAGGGGGCATTCCAAACACGAAACCTAATTCATTGCCTTCTTTGCCTAAATCGGGAAATGCCATGGTTATCGCCCAAGTCCAGATATCAGCTTTAGCCCCCTTTGAGCCATCCAAACCACTTTGGCGAGGAGAGGATTCAGCGTTGGCATTGATATAACTGAGCCAACCCCCAAGGGCAAAACCAGGACTAAGTCGATATCTCCCTTGTAAGCCAAACCCATTAGCAGAGGTAGCGGTTTGATCACCAAAGGGTGCTTGGGAAAATTGACTGCCAGTACTGCCAGTGACATCAATCCCTGAGTTGGGTTCAGGAGAATAGTAATGGACATAATTCAATCCAATCCCTAAACGCTGATTTGGTGTTAAGGTTAGCTGAGTGAAAGCACCAAATTGACCATTAAATAACCCATTACCTTCGGTGGGATTAGAGATACTAGCGGCACTACCTAAATAAGCTACACTGATTCTAATTGAGTCATTAAATTGATAACGAATAGCAGCGCCACCACCTTCAGCTAGGCGATAAAGGGGGTTATGTACTCCAAAACGGGAGAGGGCTGAGACGGGATTGAGGGGGTCTGTAATCTCATCGGCTGACAGACCGGCTGCTGCAATATGAGCTTGAATGCGATCGCTAATCGGGAATCGGTAATATAGTTCGGTTATGACAAACTCCTGGTCAGTATCTGTCTCAAAGTCATAGAGGGTCATGTCTGTGCCATCGAGGGGGTTATTCAATTCAGGCACATCTGAGCTATCGATTCTAGTGCGTAACAGGTCTTTACCGGTGAAACTGGTATCAAAGGATAATAGGGCAAGACCTGTGAATGTAGTGGTAAGACTATCGTCTTGAGTAGGGCTACTGCAACAAGGGGCAGCTTTGTTATCAGTGAAGTAGTCAATTAGGATAAAGTCTACTTCGCCATTGAGCTTAGTCGTGGTGGAAAACTCAGTAATTTCGACTTCAGCAGTACGAGCGGTTACAGCATCCAGGTTACCACGCAGTCGAGCTAGTTCCACGGTAAACTCTCCTTGCAAACGCTTGATTGCTTCTAGATCTTCTTTAAAGTAGGAAGATGACAAATCGGGACCAACAATCAGCTTACTGAGCTGATCGAAACAGGCATTGAGAGCAGCAGCAAATTCATAACGGTTGAGGGGACGATTGCCACGATAGCTACCATCAGGATATCCTGCCATACAACCGTAGCGCTCTACGATAGATTGTAAGGCTTGGAATGCCCAATCTGTGGGCTGGACATCCGATAACTGGGATACTGATGTCACCTGAGCCATCGGCTGATCTGTCTGTTCGATATTGGGTTCGATATTGGGAGTTAGTTCATTCTCAAACTCTTGTGTACTTGTTGGTAATTCCGTTATTGGTGATCCTGGGAACAACTGGGAAACAGGTGTCACCTGCTCCATCACGCCCACAGAGATGGGGGGAAGTAACTCTACTGCTACGGATAATTCCTGGGCGGTTGTTGACTTTGGTTGAGATTCATTGGCTAGACCATTGGGAGTTAGTAGAAAGGCTGCAGCGATCGCAGCTGGAGTTACATGGGGTAAGCTCCAAGTCAGTTTGGGCATTGGTTAGATAGTTAACTACTCACACCGAAAACATTGATATAATGGCGCAAATCTTAGCAATTTGCCCAGTAGGGTGATGCTGAAAGGGGTGTTTTCTTAGATTAGGGTCAAAGGGGAAGTGTCGGAAGTGTGGGGGGAGAATAGTTAGATATCCAACCGCTGTTTTTACACTCAAACTTATTTGATCTGGCTTATACCGCTTGTCTATGGCACTGGGATATAGTTGAGACCAGCCTATCGGCGTTCCTCTTACTCATATAAGATTACAGAGGATCAATTATAGCGGTTTTTATTATAATGAGGTACATCAATAACAATGAGCAAACCAGTTACGAATATCCTTAAGGCAGATTTGATTAAACGCAAATTCAATAGCTTACTCGCGCATCGGAGCCCACCTAAAAGTGATCGCATCAGTAGTTCTATTGTTGACAGGTAGAGAACTATAAATGAAGGCTGGAAAGACCCCTGGTTATCTCCTCAAGCAGATAACTTTAGCCCTGTGTAGTGCTTTCCCTAGTGAAAATGAATTAGAAATGATGCTACAATTTCAATTCACTATAAATCTGGACGATATTGCTCTTGGGGAAGATTTGGATGAAATAGCTTACAAAGTAGTAAAGCATTTTAATACTAGAAATAGTTTAGAAGACTTAATTAATGGCGCACTTGAAGAAAATCCCGGTAATCCTAAGTTAAAAGAAATCAATGAAAATTTTAAAATTACAACTAGTTTGCTCGACCTATTGTATCCTTTAGAAAAAAAGATAAAAAAGAAGTCAAAAAAACAATTATATCAAGATTATTGGACTAATCAATTAGTGAAGGTAACAGAAGATAAAACTATAATAATTTTAAATAAAATTATAGATAAAGATAACTTAAAAGCTATACTTGATGAAAATTTTTACAGTGAAATACCTATCATAAATTTTACTAATTTTTTAGTTGAAAATAAATATATTGATATTTCAAGCAAAAATGCTTATAAACTCAACAAATGGTGGAGAAAAAACAAGTCCAAGAGGAGTAAAATATGCTATATAGTAAGCTATATACTAAGATTATTAAGCAATAACCGCTTATTTAAATTTGATTATGTAGTGTCACGTATCTTGCCATTCCTCTTTATTAATATTACTGGTACTTGGATAATAGAATTTTTGACTAATCAAGAATTGGTTAAGCAGTATAAAGTCTTTAGCATGTTGGCTTTTATACTATTTACAATTATAGCTATTATAATAGCTATAATTGATTTAGTTAAACAATCAAATTTAAGACTGAACCAAATAAGCTCAGTCACCTTAGTAAGCTCAGTTACCTTAGTAATCTTGGGAAGCTTAGTAATCTTGGTAATAGTAATATTAACAGAAGCATTTATATTTAGCAGTTTTCCAAATAAAACACTAAAGTTACCTCAAAAATCTAAGAATTTACCAGAAATAGCAAAAGTTTTTGAAAACAAGTTTAAGATAGGTGAAATTCGTAATATAAAGCAAATCTCGATAGATAAAGCTGAAGTAAGAAGTAGTTTTAAATACAACTCGCTTGACAATGATGAATTACACGTGTTGCTTAGTGATGTGGAATGGGTCAAGCAGGAAAAACACTTAAAATTTATCAAAAGAAACTATAAAGGATATATCCAATTCAAGATTAGTTATGATGATAATCCGAGTGGGGAGTTTGAAATGAAATCTGAAATAGTTGACTATTCATTTAGACCTGGTAGTGGATTCTTCTCCTTTGTGATAGGATTCGTAGAGACAGCATATTTGGTGCCTCGACAACGAAATGATATTATCGAGGAAATAGATAAATTTATTCAGGATAACCAAATTTTAGAGAAGCTCAAATAAATCTGACTAAGCTGTTAAGCATTAGTGCCTAACAGCTTAACTAATTATTCAAGGGTTATGGTCTTAGGTAAATCAATTACAAAGTTCAGCCCTTTTGGAGTAACATCGGCGTTAATAGAAACACCAGCCTTAACGAGTTTATCTAGGGTTAAGCCATAGGGTTTCAACTTTTTATCAACGCCCGCATCTTTAAGATAGGAAATTAAATTGACACCATCAAAATTTGCCAAACCATTCTTGATCGCTTTAACTGTTTGATTACGAAATAGACGTTCAAGAAGAGTCAGAGCATCAGAATACCATCCCCGTCCACGCACATTATGCTTACGGTAAGCAACTTGTAAATCGTTATTACGTATAGCAATACCAAGACTGACATCACCACTAGGTGTTACAGAAAAGAGACGAGTACACTTCCTGCCAACACCTGGAATCTTGATGCATTCATACTTACGCAAATTGACGGTAAAGGAAAATGTTGCTCCACCATTCTCAATAGACTGAAGATTAATATCGTTTATCTTCCACTTGTTATAACGAGTATTCTTGATGTAATACCCATCATATTGATTGATAGAGTTAACTAAATCTTCCCGGAATTTTTCAATTGGCAACGTTCCTCGAATTTGTGCTTTGGTTAAGTCCAACTCAATTGGAAATCCAATCTGATTGGTGAATACGTCTAGAGACTGGGCAACGAGGGGAACATTACCATCAGGGAATTGGCTCTCTGCATGAAGATCACCAGCCAGAGCAATGGTTAAACCTAAAGAGATGGAAAAAGCAGTAAAAATAGTTGCTAGATTTTTATCCAACATACATCCTATCCTTTGTCGGTATCAGCTAGTGTTTATCGATATTTTGAAACCTTCGTAGACTAAAATTAGCTGAATGCCTTTATATCACAAGCCAAGATTTTCCTGAGCTTTAATTTTTTTTTTAAATAGCAAAGGAAGAGTCAATCAATAGATGCCCATTTAATGCTCAGCCTTCGAGTTAATTTTGAGCCTAGTTATTTTAAAATACCACTATTTATTTCTCAGGCAAAGTTCAGGACATTATGCAGTGCTTAACAAAAGTTAATAGTATAGTGAAGTATAGTTAGGGAAAGGGTAATAGACAAGAGCGGCTCTGGTAACAAAACTATGTCTTAACCTTTACTTCGACTGCTATAACAGTAAACTTTCAACTATCAACCTCCAACCTTTAACTATCAACCTCCAACCTTCAACTATCAACCTCCAACCTTCAACATAGAACAACCTCCAACCCTCAACCCTCAACCGAATAAACCCTTCCTTTCCAAGCACCACCCCTTCCTTGCCAATGTCGCCATGCTGAATCTATAGTCATTAGGGTATAGAGCAACCCGATCCCAGGTAAGCAAAATCCCAGCA
>NZ_JAAHHZ010000155.1:0-12985 GCF_010672005.1 Moorena sp. SIO4A5
CTTTGCTGATCTGCCAAGCATTTTGTTTGAGGCGCACATCCAAGGCAACAAGGGTTTTTTGTTCGTGATAATAATGGTAAACTTTTGCCTGAACAGTAGCGTGAACAAAATCCCTAGCATTTAAAACCGCGATAATTTGCTCTTCAGACATCGGTGATGCTGAATCTTCCAGGTTATCAAGGGCTATTTCGTAAGTCTTGAGCGCCTCATCTAAGGGAGGAGTATTCATTTACTTTGTGGGTCAAAGATGTAAAAATTAAACTTAATAAACTTAATTGTTCTTCCAACTTATATATTTTATTTTATAGATTTGTACTACTAAGCTCGAAAAGCTTGACTGTAAGCATTCAGCGGTCAGCCGTCAGCCGTCAGCCGTCAGCCAAGGGCATCAGCTGATAGCTGATAGCTGATAGCTGATCGCTGATTTTTCAGTATCTATAGACTTATCCGGCTAACCACCAAAAGTTATGCAGGAAACTTTCAATACCAGGTTGATCTCCCACAGGACTTACCCACCAAGACCCTTAACATCCCGTTTCTCCTTATAAGTCAAAAGCTGAAATCGGTATATAGCATTTCTTAAATAGGTGAGGTACACAAGTTGTGGATTAATGGAAATAGGGAATAGGGAACTAGGGAATGACTTTTTTGAAGTGTCGTCTGTTGCTTGATGTACTTTTGCTGCTCCAATATCAGCCATACCAACTGCTCCCTTGCCAGTTGTTTGAGGGCTTTTGGCTCTAGCTTGTTCAGTGCGAGTTTTCTGCTCATGCTGTTAGGTTACCGATTTTTTCAGTTTTGTCAACCCCCCTCACCTGAATTCTTACAATTAAACTTAATTGTTCTTGCAGCTTATATATTTTATTTTATAGATTTGTACTACAAAGCTCGAAAAGCTTGACTGTAAGCATTCAGCGGTCAGCCGTCAGCGGTCAGCCGTCAGCCGTCAGCCGTCAGCCAAGGGCATCAGCTGATAGCACCTCAAGTAACGTGGCACAGGCTTTGGCCTTGGCCTTTAGGCCACGCGGGGCGCGTTTGGCCACGCTGTGCGAACGACGCTGTGACGTAGCGCATTAGCTGATAGCTGATCTAGGGGTAATTGCAGCTGGCTCACATTTTTTTGTTCCCGCTTTTTATTGTAGGGCGCAGGCTAAGTAATAACAACCCTTAACATAGGCGTTGGAGTTGGGTTGAGTGCGGGGCCAGTCTCTACATTGACAATCCATTGGCAATTATTGACAATATAGCTATAAACAAGTAGTAAGTAACTAGGTATCCCAATGGACACAATGAACATTGCCCTGCCCTCTCAGATGAAAGAGTTTATTCAAGCTCAGGTAGCCTTAGGGGGTTATAGCAGCGCTAGCGAGTACATTCGAGAGCTAATTCGAGCTGACCAAAAGCAGAAAACTAGATACGCCCTAGAAATGGAAATTCTTAAAGGACTAAGTAGCCCAGAGCCAACACCAATGACAGCTGACGATTGGGAAGATATTCGTGCCAATATCAGACAGCGGTTTGACCAATCCGGGAAATAACTGATACATCGGATAATTACAGCGTTTCTCATATTAATTAGGTACACAGGATTTTTTCCCGACTCCCGACTCCCGACTCCCGACTCCCGACTCCCTAAAAAAAATCGGTCAAGTTTTGGTTAACCCCAATCCTTGACCGAATTCTGTACTTTAACCTTCCACAAGTACAGCTCAAAATCGATAATTTCAGATCTCAATTATGGCATGATTCCCGAGTTAGTCAGCAACTACTGAAAAGCAATAACATCCCAACTCATTTTGCTTCATGCTGCTTCACCCTCCTTCACCAAACATCCTTCACCATTCCTGATTTGCCAGGGGGCAACCCTGGCAAACTCCTATCTTAATCTATGTAAAAGTATCGAATCAAAAAGGTCATAACCTCACCAGGCTTTCCGGTAGGCTCCGGAGTGCTCCACTCGTCCGGCTCCGCATACTTAAGGGAATAAATGGCATTAATTGTTTTGCGAACCTTTTCAGGAGAACCGATCAAAAGGAGCTTGGCTTTCTTGGGTAAGGCACCTTGGTTGTCGGAAGGAGGAAAATTGTTACTCATCTGAAATTATCTCTTGAGTTTGTTGACATTATTAATTTATCAATAAATAAATAGAGGGTCAAGGGGTTTAGAAAATTTTTTTTTATTAAGAAATCGGGAATCGGGAATCGGTAATCGGGAATCGGGAATCGGGAATCGGGAATCGGGAATCGGGAATCGGGAATAGTAATAAAATTAATCGTAGGGTGGGCAGTGTTTCAGACCCATAATATTAGCTTATAATCGGTATTTTCAACACTGCCCACCAACATCAAATTAACTATATTAATCGTAGGGTGGGCAGTGCCTAAGACCGAAAATCTCAGCTTGTAATCGGTATGTTAGGCACTGCCCACCGACATCAAATTAACTATCAAATAGTTATCTAGATTTTTAATAAAATTACTGGTCAGGTGGGCAGTGCTTCAGACCAATTCAAAACCTCACAATCCTGTTGGTACGCACTGCCCACCCTACATCTCTCTCCCCATCTCCCCATCTCCCCATCTCCCTATCTCCCCATCTCCCCATCTCCCCATCTCCCCATCTCCCCATCTCCCCATCTCCCTATCTCCCCTGCCGATAAAGCAAATCGATAATTGCCATGAGTTTTTTTTAAAGTTAATGTATTTATTAATAAATTATTAATATTAAGTTAAAGGCTTATGTTTCTGGGGGTTGTGTCTTGACCATAGACTTAAGTAAATGATTTTAGTAAGATCATTAAATAAATCTAATGGATGTATTTGCAGTACAGTAAAAAGTAGTTACCTACATGTAATGTAACAATTACCTAAATGTAATTTAACAATGCAACTAACTAACCAAATTCACTTTCGTAACATTAGGGGGGATATTTTTGGTGGACTAACCGCCGCCGTGATCGCCCTCCCCATGGCTCTTACCTTCGGTGTCGCCTCCGGTGCTGGAGCAGAAGCTGGTTTGTGGGGTGCTGTATTAATTGGCTTTTTTGCTGCGGTATTTGGAGGTACTCCCACCCTAATTTCTGAACCCACTGGTCCCATGACGGTGGTGATGACAGCGGTAATTGCTAACCTTACCGCTGCTAATCCAGAAAACGGCATGGCTATGGCGTTTACCGTGGTCATGTTAGCCGGAATTTTTCAAATTCTGTTTGGCTTTCTGCGCCTAGGCAAATACATTACGTTGATGCCCTACACCGTCATTTCCGGTTTTATGTCGGGTATTGGAATCATACTAATTATTTTGCAAACTGCTCCTTTCTTGGGTCAAGGTAGCCCTAAGGGTGGCGTCATTGGCACAGTTACTAGTTTGCCCACACTGATAGCAAACATCAACCCGATTGAAACTGTTTTAGCGGTTTTGACGGTAGCAATTCTTGTTTTGATGCCCCGCAAATGGAAACGCATCGTACCCCCCCAGTTGGTAGCCTTAATTCTGGGAACAGTTTTGTCTTTGGTGTTTTTCTCTGGGGTAGATATTCGCCGTATTGGGGAAATTGCTGTTGGTTTGCCTAGTTTGCGTCTACCGGTGTTTACCACTCAACAGTTACAGTTAATGGTGGTTGATGCTTTGGTGCTAGCTACACTGGGCTGCATTGATGCATTACTAACGTCCCTGGTGGCTGATAGTTTAACCCGTACCGAACATGACTCTAACAAAGAGTTGATGGGTCAGGGTTTAGGTAATTTGGTATCCGGTTTATTTGGCGGTATTCCTGGAGCTGGCGCAACCATGGGAACTGTGGTTAATATCCAAACCGGGGGTAGGACTGCCCTTTCTGGAATCGCCCGTGCTTTAGCATTACTAGTAGTTGTGCTTTGGGCTGCCCCCCTCACCAAAAGTATTCCCCTTGCTGTTTTGGCTGGTATCGCCCTCAAGGTAGGTATTGATATTATTGACTGGGGTTTCCTCAAGCGTGCCCATAAAATTTCTTGGAAAGCATCCCTGATTATGTACGGGGTGATTTTACTGACTGTTTTTGTTGACTTGATTGTGGCCGTGGGAGTAGGAGTATTTATTGCCAATATCCTCACCATTGAGCGTCTTAGTGCTCATAGAGCAGACAGTGTTAAGGCGATTACCTATGACGATGAGGAAATTCAGCTTTCCCAGGAAGAAAAAGTACTATTGGATCAAGGTGACGGTCGTATTGTACTGTTTCATCTCAGTGGACCGATGATTTTTGGGGTTGCCAAGGCAATTTCCCGTCAACACAATGCCATTGAAGGTTTTGATGTACTGATTCTGGATTTCAGTGATGTACCTATTTTAGGTGTTACCGCTACCCTAGCTTTGGAAAATGCTATTCAAGAAGCCTTAGATAAAGGTCGTCAAGTATTTATTGTAGGGGCAGCAGGCAAAACCAGAAAGCGCTTACAAAGCTTGGATATCTGGCATAAGATTCCACCCCAAAACCTAGAATTGACTCGTTTAGAAGCACTGCGGTGGTCTCGTACGATCGTGAATAACTCTCAAAATTATGCACCAAGTCAGGCACAAGCTAATTTTGATTTGTCAGCTGATATATAAGTTTTATTTAAGAGCCGTAGGGTGGGCAGTGTTGGCGGAGCAATTGAAAAGCTGACAATCCTTTTGGTAAGCACTGCCCACCCTACATCTACTTCTTAAACAAACCTGATTAATCAATTAGCAAACGTTACAAATAAGAAAGAATTTGCGTTAGTTACTTAATCCGTAGTAATAATAGCACTGAAGCGTTGAATGTTTAAAACGTTCAACGCTTCTGACTTTTTGATACCTTTTGATAGTTGTTTAGTTAACAAAAATAAAAATTATTTAAAATAAATTAAAATATCGACGTCTTGCATAAATAGCCAACAACAGGGTGATAAGTACTATAGCGTTTATAGGATTTATGAGGTACGCTTCTAAACCTCAAAGTCCCCCTTGATAAGGGGGATTTAGGGGGATCTATTTGTACCTCATAGCATAGAGTGAGCCGTAGTGAGCCGTAGGGTGGGCAGTGGATAAGACCAATTGAAAAGCTGACAATCGCTTTGCTAGCCACTGCCCACCCTACCTCAACGTTTGCCTCTTGCCTTGCCCTAATATTCCCAAAACATTTTTACTGACATGATTGCTCAAGCATTTGATGAGTTTTACCCCTCCCATCCAGTTCTGAGTGTAGTCTCTGGAGTAGACTCAGAATCAGAGTTAGCTTGGATACAAGCAAAAGAGTCTGCTGATCAAGTTGTCTTCAAAAATACAGGCAAACATCTCAGTGACATTGAAGCCAAAGTACTTCAGGGTTCCTGGGAAGGGAAAACCTATGATCAGATCGCCAATAGGTATGGCTACAGTGCTGAGTATCTTAACAAAGATATCGGCAACAAATTATGGAATAAGCTCTCAGAAGCATTAGGAGAAAGGGTTACCAAAAAGAGTTTCAAACAAGCACTGAAAAGAGCATGGAAAAAGTGTCAAAGTAAATCAGTGGGCACTAATAGAGAGGAGCAACCATCTGAGCCCCTAACAACGCTACCATTTCCGTCGGGTTGGGTGGCCCTGGATTCACCTCTTTATGTGGAGCGAGACAGCATCGAATCTCTCGGTTACGATACCGTTATTATGCCTGGTTCCCTGATTCAGATTAAAGCACCAAAGCTAATGGGAAAAACCTCCTTAATGATGAGGATTCTAGCTCATGCTCAATCCCAGGATTTTCAAACGGTGTATTTAGATTTGAATAGTGTAGACCGAGCCATTTTAACGGATTTAGATAAATTCCTACGCTGGCTCTGTTTGAAAGTTGGTCGGCAGTTAAAGTTAGACAATCAGTTAAATGATTATTGGGATACAGAGATTTTGGGTAGTAACGATAACTGCACAGTCTATTTTGAAGAGTATTTACTGGCAGAAATAGATTGTCCCCTAGTCTTAGCATTGGATGAAGTCGATCGAGTTTTTCCCTACCCCGAAGTAATAGAAGACTTTTTAGGGATGCTGCGCAGCTGGCATGAGAAAGCCAAGATTTCAGATATCTGGAAGCAACTGCGGCTAGTGATAGCACATTCTACAGAAGTTTATATTCCCTTGGACTTAAATCAATCTCCCTTTAACGCCGGAATTCCAGTAGAGTTGCGAGAGTTTGACCAACAGCAGGTAAAAAATTTGGCTCATCTCCATGGACTAAATTGGGAGAATGCCCAGATAGAGAAATTAATGACAATGGTATCTGGTCATCCCTATCTGGTACGGTTGGCGATGTATGAAATTGGCTCTGGCAAGGTAACATTCCAGCAGTTGTGGCAAGATGCACCAACAGAAGCAGGTATTTATAGCAACCATTTGCGGCGACATTTAGAAACACTGCAACAATCACCAGAGTTGCTTCAGGCCCTCAAGAAAGTTGTCACCTCATCTGAGCCAGTGGAACTAAATCCGATCGAGATTTACAAACTACACAGTATGGGCTTGGTAGAGCGACAGGGTAACTATGTTCTCGCTGCAATTTGTATCGGGAATATTTCTACCAAGTTTTAGCTTTTAGGTAAGCATCTGCGCTACGCGCACGCTGCGCGAACAGCTGTCAGCTATCAGCTAATGAAACAGCAATCATGAATGCCAGATATTTTTGGTAATAGCAATCCTAATGTGCTACCTGGCACAAACAACAGCGACAGAATCTTTGGTTTGGGTGATGATGATCAACTGCGTGGTGGAGGTGGATACGATCGGCTATTTGGCGATCGCAATGCTCCAGAAGAGCAGCCTATAATTATTATCCCCGGAAATGACACCCTTTGGGGAGGTGGCGGCACTGACGAACTGTTTGGCGATGCTGGTGATGACTTACTAGATGGTGGCATAGGTAATGATACTCCCTTGAGGGTGGCATAGGTAATGATACTCTCTTTGGGGGTGATGGCAATGATACTCTCTTTGGCGCTAATCCCTTGGCAATAACACCCGGTTTGAACGAAATTGACTCGTTAATTGGTGGTTCTGGAGGAGATCTATTTGTGCTTGGTGATGCTAATCAAGCTTACTATGACGATCTAGGCGAGAGTGATTTTGCTATCATCACAGATTTGAATCTCTTTGAGGATAGGATTCAACTCCACGGAAATTCTGCTGGCTATGAATTGCAAGAAGAAACCGTCATCCTTGATTCTGGAGATGTGGTTCAGGGACTAGGAATTTACACTATCCAGGAAAGTTCCGGTTCAAATGATTTGATTGGTTTGATAGAAAACTCCCCCATAGGTCTCGATTTGAACGATTCTGTATTTGAATTCGTTTAGTTTTTATTGAACCAAACTTGATAGAGTGCGATCTGAACTTGACTCAGATCGCCTCTTGAACCACAACAGAAGTAAATGTTGCGTAGGTTGCGTAAGGGAAGGGCTCGCACTCATTTTCCGCTTCTTTGGCAGTGTTAGGACAGCCCGCCCGAGGAAGGAAACGGGCAAGATGCCCGTTCCACGCCTGATGCCCGTTCCACGCCTGATGCCCGTTCCACGCCTGATGCCCGTTCCACGCCTGATGCCCGTTCCACGCCTGATGCCCATGCCACCCACTGGGTCAAACAACTTTAATGAGATGCACCCCTGCCCACCGACATTAAATTACCTAGAAAATAGTTTTTCTTTGTCTATATTTTTAATAAAATTAATCGTAGGGTGGCCAGTGCTTTAGACCGATAAAATCAGCTTGTAATCGGTGTCAGATGCACCCCACACTTCCCGCGCCCCCGCCCCACACTCCCCGCGCCCCCGCCCCACACTCTCTACACTTCCCTTCTTTTTTACAAATATGAGATGCACCATGGCGATCTGCATTCAGAGGCTGGTGTCACACATTGGCTGTTTGTGCATCTAAAGTTTATGGAGGGAAAGAAAATGACAAATTGAAAACTTATGGAAACTAACTACCACGTAAACCTTTTTGGCAGCTCCGACCAACAGCTCGCCAAGCTGGTCACAGAGTACTGTCGCCTAGTGACCCAACCTGAGTTGTCATCACAAGATGCTCAAAGCATCACAGAGATCCTAAGCTATAGCCGGTACGACCAAGAACTAAACTATTGGCTGTGCCAAGCAGATCAGTTAATTGACTACCAACTCAGCACCGGGGCAATACCTGATTACGACTTGGTGGTGAGTTCCCTTTCCATCAAGAACCTTGCTTATAATCTTACGCGGGTTCCCTCCCATCAAGTGACGTTTGAAACTTTTAAGGAACTAGTAACCCAAACCAAACTGAAGCACAGATTTCTCGACCAATATATCAGCTTTAATGAACAAGATTTCTCGCGCAAAGCCATTTTTAAAACCACAGCCCTGACCATTTATATGATTGGCTGGAGACCGGGGCAAGGTACCACTGCCCACCACCACGGTCAGTCCCTAGATGCAATCCTCGTCTACAAAGGAGAAATGACCCATCGCTTCCCTAACCAAGACGAGGGCCTAGAGCCTGACAAAATGCCCTCCAGACCTGGCGAGCTGTTTGGGGAGAATCAACTGGTTTGCATTGACCGCAAGCAATATCACCTAATGGCTAATAATTCCTCCAAAGATCTGGTCACCCTGCACTTTAGATTTGGTACGCCACCAGACAATATGAATTGGGAAACCAATATCAGTGAGTGCAAGCCAGCAGCTATTTGGAGCAATTCAAACGAGGACATGGAAGAGATCTGTCGCTTAATGATTGCTTAGGGTCTAGACAACCCAAACAAATAGGGTGCATCTCACTGTCTTGATGCAGTCGCTGATGGGGGAAACCCCCGTGAGGCCACTGCATCGCCCTCGTTATAGATTTACAACTTTGAGATGCATCCAATCAACACTATGTAATACTGAGGTAAATGCATGAGTCCTCTACCACCAAAAAACTGGGGATTAACGCCCTTAGATCCTCTACAAGTCCAGTATCTCAAAGGGTACTATGACAAGCTCTTGTCGGGGTGCAAATTGCGGCATCGGTGTGACTCGGACGACATCCTCAGCCAGGTATCGGAGAAGGCAGCGGAAGTCGAGCGCTTAGAACGCCCGATTAAAAACCCCGAGGCGTGGGCGAAGAAAGTTGGGGAGCGCATTATTTTGCAAAAGAAAAGGAGGGAACTATCGGAAAAAAAGTTAATCCAGAATCTCGGGCACATGATGCAAAGCCAAATTTTTGGTAGCCCAAGGGACGACCTTGACTGTGATGGCACACTAGGACAGATCCTAGCTTTAGCCCTCAAGGAACTTAAGCAAACCAAGCCGGACTTTCACCAACTACTGGTCATGCGATTCTTTCGTGAGCTGAGCTGGGAGCAGATATCGTCAGAGTTGTACCCAGACACTGCCATTACCAAAACAACTATTAACAAGGTGCGTCAGAGGGGAAGTCGCGCTTTGAAAAAACTGAGGGAAATTTTCTTTCTTAAGCTTAAGAAGTGATAATTTTCTGGATGTAGCGACCCGAAATAACGCAATTTTTGGGGGCACATTAAAGGAAAATATAGCAGTTATCAAGTTCTCAATTGCTTGATGTACTTCGTCCTGGGTTAATGGGAATAGGGTTAAGAGTGTAGGGTTAAGAGTGTGGGGAGTGCGTAACCTGGGCGCGGGTAAGGGGTGGAGTGAGACTAATAGTGTGTACCTCATGAGTCTTAGAATTGCTATAAGTACGTCAAAGCTTATCTGTTAGGACTGACGCAAATCCCTCAATTTAATGCTACCTGTAGGGTGGGCAAGGTTTTGCCCACCCTACCCATGGAGTCTGTGCGTAAGTCCTGTCTGTGTAACTCAAACGTTTTGTCACATAATCAGGATCTACGCATCTAACTATTAGAAGCGAAAAAAGTGCATTAAGTTTCCTTTTTTCGGTTTGCAAGTGATTTGATTTTTATTAAGGGTGCATAGTCAACAGTGCAAAGTCAACAATAACCTGACATAAAACCATGTTTTACTGGAATATTTCCAGTTTATACGGGCGTCATAATTCGTTTTAACTGCTATTTTTTGATACCAAATATAATCAACTTACAACCGTTTAAGCTGGCAAGATGGTTTATGTTGTGGGGCTCCATAACCTTACTTACATACTTGAACCATGGTCTTAAATATTTTCAGTCAAATACTGTCAAGCTTTGGTTAGCTTTGCGAGATCTTATCTTTATTGTAGTCTGGACTTGAGGGTTATAATCATGAAATGCGATCAGATGTATTGTCCCTGGATTCAGGATTCTCAAAACGCAGATCATTACGTCTGTCTAAAGTGCAATCGTGAACGCTATATCAACGAAAGTCGTCCTGGATCAGTGATCTTTGTTTGCGTAGCAATAGCTTTCATAGTTATTGCTCTCCTCAGCAATGATGGCGAGATTAAACATCCAGAAAATCAACACCGAGCAACTCGAATAGAGATGGGTCGAAAAAATCAAGTCCCATACCGGGACTTGTCGCCGACGGCTAACCTCTAGGGCGTGTTTTCAAAGTTTTCCGCAAGATTATGATCCCCCCCAGCCCCCCTTAAAAAAGGGGGGAGCCATACTCAAAGTCCCCCTTTTTTAAGGGCAGGGCTGTTTCAAAGAAAAATAAGTTAACGAGAAAAGGAGATAGGGGGATAGGGGGATAGGGGGATAGGGAAATAGCTCAAAATTTTCCGAAAAATCCCCAAATTTAGTCATTAAAATCTGACTAATTAGCCGGCTTCAATCAACTCAAATGACTAACAATTCGTGATTCGGCTTTTGAGTATGGTTAGATAAATTTGGCCAAAATCACGACTATTCGTCCAAAATTCTCCCCATCTCCCCATCTCCCCATCTCCCCATCTATTTTTGGCCAGAATGAAACAGCCCTACCTTAAAAAAGGGGGGAGCCATACTCAAAGTCCCCCTTTTTTAAGGGAAACGGGGGATCTCCGAGGCAAGAAAACACGCCCTAGTACCTCTGCGAAATTCCCAGGGTAGCGTAGGATTAGGCGATCGCCAGATTCCCTTCTTCTGCGCCTTCCTCCTGGTGTATCTAGGGAGTAGGGAACAGGGAACAGGGAACAGGGAACAGGGAACAGCGATGCAGTGCTATAGTAAGCGGAGCAATTTTCATCCATGGTTCTGAGATTACCAGAATCTGGTTGGGATTTTTTGCGTACGCATTTCTAGCCCCTCAACAGTGATCAGAATTATTCTGGATCAGCCTCAGATATATAACAATCAAAAAAAATTGGTCAAGTTTGGGTTAACCCCAATGCTTGACCGAATTCTGTACTTTAACGTTTTCTGTCCGGACTAATCATCCCACCCTCAGAAAAGTTAATAGAAACAAATAATCTGATTTTTGCACTAACAAAGAAGGGTGCCTTCACACCAATCAATGGCCTGATTTATATGTTAAAAAAATCAGACTTCCAAACCACATAATTTCCTGGCAACCACCAGGACTCTAGTCAAGACAATTTTCCTAACCATTCCTTGATTAAGTGACTAAAGTGCTAAAATGTTAGACGAAATCCGAACAGTTAGTTTCTGAATTATTGCCCATTTTTTACCGATAGATAAATATATAATAAATTAATTTTTTAAAATTGTAGACTAATCCACCATATACATAGATAATTCAGGAAGGTAACAGGTAAGTATGGATATTAAAAAAATCAAAGACACTCTCAAAAAATTCAAGGATGATACATCTGGTATTCAGGGAGTCGTCATTGTCCAAGAAAATGCTATGATAATCACCGAAACACTTATCGGTAATTGGGATTCTGACGTTGCTACAAACATAGCTGGGGTGATGGATTACTTACCCAAACGTATTTGTAATAAATTGGAATGGGATCCGGCTCCAAATATTTGTGTTAGATCTTCTAAATATGGCTACATTATGTCGGTACCATGCGGTTCCCATAAGTTCTTGTTAGTTAAAGCCAGTAGTAGTATCAGCCAAGGGTTGTTAGAATCTGAAATCGCTGAAATTATCGACGACATTAAGACTTATATCAATGGTAAATCCTCTAGTAATAATGGAGAAACAATAACTGATAACGAAGATAACGATGACGACGATGACCAGGGATTATTTGGTAGATAATGGCAGTTTTTCCGGAATTATTATGCTAATTTACCAAAAACAATGTCTAAAAGTATTTCTAAGCAATACTTTTAGACATTGAGATGCTATTTAGCCGAAAAACTAAACTATTACAATTTAAAAGCTATACACAGTAATAGTTTTAGGCAATTGAATTTAAAAGTTAAGCATAACAGGTAACGAAGAGCCATAATTGCGGGTTACCACACTTATTTATCCACTAATCTTTTCTTTTTTTTCAAAACCGTGGTAAGCATCTACACCATGCAGTTGCCGATCTAAACCCTTGAGCTCATCCTCGTCCGAAACTCTAATGCCTATTAGGGCTTTAAGTGTTGACCAAGTGAGCCAACTAAAAGCAAAGGTGAACCCTAGAACAGCAACGAGACCAATCAATTGAATTCCGAATTGTTGGGCTCTCCCTATCAGTGCAAGACCATCACTATTGCAGAGTAGTGTATTTTTTGGGTCACAAGGTAAGTTATTCTGATTACTCAAAACAACTGCTAGCGTTCCCCAGATGCCACAACCTAAGTGAACTGATATTGCACCCACTGGGTCGTCAATTTTCCACAGGTTCAAGAGGTAAACTAAGAAAACAACTAACCTTCCAGCTACCATACCAATGAAAGGAGCAGCCCATAGTTCTACATAGGCACTGGATGCGGTAATACTCACCAAACCTCCTAGGACTCCATTGATGATCATAGACAGTTCTGGTTTGTTATTAAAGTACTTTAGCTTTGAGGTTGTCAAAGCCGCTGTCAGACCAGCAGTTGCTGCAGCAATGTTGGTTGTTAGCAGAATGTGACTTATTTGTTCAGCGTCAGCTTTTAGCAGTGAACCTCCATTGAAGCCAAACCAGCCCAGCCAAAGGATAA
>NZ_JAAHHZ010000156.1:0-12933 GCF_010672005.1 Moorena sp. SIO4A5
AATGAAAACGCTATATATATGGCTTAGTTCTCTACTCCTGTTGTTAGGTTGTATCTTGATTGTGCCTCATGGGGATTTCCGAGAGGTGGGAGCTGTGCCTCGATTTTGGTTAGGTATCAGTGTAATCAGCTTAGGTTTTCTGTTGTCTTGGGGATTAAGCGTCTATACTAGATATCCTGCGGAAGTTGGTAACAGCAAACTTGGGATTTCCCAACAAGCAAAAAGAATTAACAACAGAATTAACAACAACAGTATTAAGACAAGACTTTGGCAAGAGGTATACAAAGGATTTACCAAATCTCTTAGTATCAAGTACTTCCGAAAACTCAAAACTCAGCACTCAGGACTAAATTTTTGGAGTACTACCATCCTAAGCAGGTTGCTACTGCTACCAATGTATCCTGGAGATGATGTATGGCGCTATCTATGGGAAGGGTATATTCAAACGTTAGGGTTTAGTCCATACCATTTGCCACCTAATGCTGCTGAACTGATTCCCTACCATACGGAATGGTGGTCACTAATCAATCATCCTACTGTTTCTGCTATCTATCCACCAGTAGCGCAATTAGGTTTTCGGCTCTTAGCGCTGATTGACCTTAAGGTTTGGTTGTTCAAAATTGCATTTATCTTAGCTGACTTATTAATCTGTTGGTTACTCAGTCGTCGATTTGGTTATCAACAGGCAATCTTCTATGCCTGGAATCCTTTGATAATTTACTCCTTTGCTGGTGGTGCTCATTACGACAGTTGGTTTATTTTACCCCTAGTTGCAGCTTGGTTAGTCTTTGACCAAAAAACAGAAAGTTTAAGGCGGACAAAAATAACAGAAATAGAGGAAACGTTGGACAGTGGGACAGTAGCAGAAGACTCCCCATTTACTAACTCCTTGATGTCTTCATCGGATCACTCCCTGACCTGGTGGCACTGGATTGCGTCGGCTTTGCTGGTAGGAATTAGTATGGCAGTGAAGTGGATGTCTTTGCCAATTTTAGGGTTTCTGACCTGGCAAGCTTTCCGAAAAGTAGGGGTAAAACTAGCAATAGTAGTGCTATTGTGCGGTTTCTTACCTTTTGGCATCACTGCTCTCCAATTTTGCTCTAGTGGAGAATGTCCTTTGATTCCTACTGGCTCAGTGTTTGTATCCCATGGTCGCAGTGCGGAATTGATTCCTTATATTGTTAGCGAATATTGGGAACCTTCTCGCTGGGTTAATTGGATTTATGCTTTTCCCCTAGGCTTAACGGTAAGTTGGCTAATTTTGCGATCGCGCAATTTTCAACAATTGACAGAATGGTACTTTTTTTGCCTACTAATCCTATCTCCGATTATCCATGCTTGGTACTTCACTTGGATAATTCCTTTTGCTGTTCCTTCTAGAAATCTGGGAGTACGTTTAGTCAGTATCTCTACTTTTATTTACTTTGTACTTCAGCATCGCATGGCTTTAGGTAACTACAGCTGGTATCTAACTCCTCAGGAGCGATGGTGGCTATGGTTACCCTTTGTTTTGGGTTGGTTTTGGAGCCATTACCACAATCCTAATGTTGCTCTCAACCAAAACTCAGATTGATTAGCTTTAATCAAAATTGCCTAGGTTAAGCATCTTATCGGCTAAATCATCTGAACCACTATGAATACATCCAAGAAATTACTAACCCTACTTCCAACTCTGATTATTCTGACAAGTTGTACACTTTCCGTACCGATAAATCAAGCACCAGCACAAGAGTCTCAAGTAGAAGTAAATAGAGCTACTGACACGAGTCTATTGAATTATGACGACTATGCTACTGTCCTAAAAACCTATGTCAACAATAAAGCGCTAGTTAATTACCAAGAATTGCAGCAAAATCCAGAGCAACTGGAGACGTTTAATGCCTCCTTAGGTGCTGTTGATACTAGCACCTATCAGTCTTGGGATGAAGCGGAAAAGATTGCTTTCTTGATAAATGCTTACAACTCCTTTACTCTAGAATCAATTATTGACCAAAACCCTCTCAAAAAGAGTATTCGGGACATTAAAGGAGTCTGGAAAGGACGCGAATTCAACATTGCTGGAGAATCTAAAACCTTAGATAATATCGAACACAAGACACTGCGAACGCAATTCAACGAGCCCCGAATTCATATGGCTTTAGTTTGCGCCGCTATCAGTTGTCCTCCCTTAAGAAACGAACCTTATACTGGGGAAAAACTAGATCAGCAACTGGATGACCAGACACAGAAATTTATAGTTAGTCCCCATGGGTTTCGTATTGATCGTCAAAAAGATACCGTATATCTTTCTTCCATCTTTAAGTGGTTTGGCGAAGATTGGAAAAAAACCTATGGTGTCGATGACAAATTTACTGGTAACGCCAATCAACGGGCGGTGTTAAACTTTATCAGTGACTACCTTAGTTCAGAGGATCAGGAGTATCTTGAACAGGGGAATTACAAGATAAAATATCTGAACTATGATTGGTCTTTAAATAAACAATAACTAATTAACCATAACCAACAACAATAACCAATTAACCATAACTAGGTTGATTAATTGATTATTATAGGGATACGTGTAGGAATTGTGAGAATTTTTGTTCCCTGTTCCCTGTTCCCTGTTCCCTGTTACCTTTGCTATAAGGATTTGTTATGGTTTGTTATTGTTTAAAACGTTTTTGGTGACAAGGCTAATCAAGTGGTATATTCGGCATTAATCCGGACATAGTCATAACTCAAATCACAACCCCAAGCCTGACCAACACCATGACCATTGCCCACATTAACCTGAATTAAAACTGTATCTTCTTTAAGATAAGCACCAGCAGCAGCCTGCTTGAGATAATCACTAGCCTGTTGACGGTCAAACCCTAAGGGTTGACCATTGTCCATCAGCAAGACATCCCCTAACTGAATCCGCAGGTTTTCTTGCTCAAACGGTACTCCTGCACGGCCAGCGGCTCCGGCAATTCTGCCCCAGTTTGGGTCTCGTCCAAAGATAGCAGACTTAACCAAGGATGACCCAACAATGGTCTTAGCAATTTGACGAGCCCCTTTATCATCCGGTGCACCAGTGACTTGGACTTCAATCAAGCAGGTGGCCCCTTCTCCATCCCGTGCGATCGCTTTTGCCAAATGCTGACATACTGCTGTCAGCATCCCCTCCAACTTCACAGCGGCTGGTCCCATTTCTGTAATTGCTGATGTTCGGGACTGACCATTAGCCAAGGCAATTAGAGTGTCATTGGTGCTGGTATCCCCATCTACGGTAATTTGATTAAAACTTTTATCCGCTGCCCGCTGTAACATCTGTTGCCACAGGGAAGTAGAAACTGCAGCATCACACGTTACAAATGCTAGCATAGTCGCCATGTTGGGATGAATCATACCAGAGCCCTTAGCAATACCACCCATCCTGACCGGACGGTCATCAATCATGGTTTCCATAGCAATGGATTTAGTGACTAAATCCGTGGTAATAATCGCTTCAGCTGCTGCATCGGAACCAGTTTCGGATGCTTGTGCTACCAATGGGGGAATGCCTGACAATAGAGCATCCATCTTGATGCGTTGACCAATCACCCCTGTCGATGCCAACAAAATCGACTTAGGGGAAACATTGAGTGCTTCACCCAAAGCTTTAGCACTAGCTAGAGCATCTTGCCAACCCTGCTCACCCGTTGCTGCATTGGCTTGTCCGGCATTACACAAAATAGCACGAGCACTAGCTTTAGATTGTAAGCATTGACGGCAATAATCTACACAAGCAGCCCGGACATGACTGGTGGTGAACACCCCAGCTGCGATCGCATCCACCTCTGATAATATCAACGCTAAGTCTGGCTGACCCGACGGTTTTAAACCTGCGGTAATGCCTGCTGCCTGATAGCCCCTGGGAGCTGTTATCCCACCACTAATCTCTTGCCAGTCCGACATGATTCCTCCATTTAACCATAATTCATGCCCGATCCGGGATTATATCAAGTCTTATGGACTTACGCACCAAGGGTATTGATCTGTAGCTTGATGTGTAGCCGTAATTTCCAGAATTGCTATAAAATCTCAAAACTTTACAAAAAAACAAAAAAAGGGGTTACACCCCTCATACAAAATAGTGTATATTTTGATATGTAGATGCACCCTGATGATCGGGAGGGTCACGACAGTGACTCTCCTTTTCTTTGTTATTTGTTATTTGTGGTTGGTAATTAGTGATTTAGTGATCAGCAACACCTGGCAAGCCCGTTGCCTCAATCACCCTTGAGCTTCTTGCCCAAAATTTGGTTAGTCAGCTTAGGATCAGCTCGTCCGCTAGTTTTCTTCATCACCTGTCCCACAAAGAAACCTTGCAGCTTGGTCTTACCATTGCGATACTGTTCGAGTTCCTTAGGATTGGCAGCCAGTACCTCATCAATAATGGTTGAGAGTTCATTTGGGTCAGAGATCTTAATCAAACCCTTACGTTCCACTAGTTCCCTAGCAGAACCACCTTGAGAGAGTAATTCTGGCAATATCTCCTTGGCAATCTTACCACTAATGGTGTCATCATCAATCAAGTTGATCAGTTCTGCCAGAGTCTCGGGTTTCAGAGCAATCTCTGTAATAGCCAGTTTCTCAGTCTTAAGATAAGCAGCAATATCTCCCATTACCCAGTTTGCGGCTTGTTTGGGATTAGCATTAGCAGCAACAGTTGTTTCAAAATACTCTGCCACTTGACGATCATCCGTCAACACCCGGGCATCATAGGCAGAAAGTCCCAGTTCACTTTCATAACGATGCCGCTTCTGGGCCGGAAGTTCTGCTAGCTCACTGCGCCATTGCTCTAATTGTTCCGTTGACACTTCAATCGGTGGTAAGTCAGGTTCAGGAAAATAGCGGTAATCGCTAGATCCTTCCTTAGTCCGCATACTAATGGTGCGTTGACTACCCTCTTCCCAAAGGCGAGTTTCTTGAATAATCGATTTTCCAGCTTCCACAGCTGCGATTTGCCGGTCAATTTCGTACTCAATCGCCTTCTGGATAGCATTGAAGGAGTTCATATTTTTGATTTCAACTTTGGTGCCAAACTCTTTCTGGCCTACAGGACGTACAGATATATTGACATCACAACGCAGGGATCCTTCTTGCATGTTGCCATCACTGACACCGATGTAGCGTACAATCCGACGCAGCTCTTGAGCGTATTCTGCTGCCTCTTGACCAGAGCGCAGATCCGGTTCTGATACTATTTCAATCAGAGGTACCCCAGCACGGTTGAAATCTACTAGGGAGTAGGTAGAACCAGCCAGTCGGTCACTACCAGCATGAACCAGTTTCCCGGCATCTTCCTCCATGTGTAGGCGAGTGATGCCAATGGTTTTACGGATAGGATTACCCTCATCATCGGACAATTCAATTTCCAGTGAGCCATGCTCAGCAATGGGCAAGTCGTATTGGGAAATCTGGTAGTTTTTGGGTAGGTCAGGATAAAAATACTGTTTGCGGTCAAATTTGCTGTAGGGAGCAATCTGGCAATTGAGTGCTAAACCCGCTTTGACAGCATACTCTAGTACCTTTTGATTCAGAACCGGTAACACTCCTGGCATCCCCATACAAATTGGGTCAATATTGGTATTAGGGGTAGCACCAAATTTTGTGGAAGAGTTAGAAAAAATCTTGGTTTCGGTACTAAGCTGACAATGGGTTTCTAAACCAATGATTGCTTCGTATTGAGTTTTAGCTGGTGCAGCAGTAGTCATTGGATGTTATAATTAGGGGTTAAGTTTATTGATGGAACTTAGGGCATTTTTTGTCCACTATTCCCAATAATGTACACTATTTAATTAGCTACAGCGTCAATCATTCCAATTACTGGCAGGATTCGATTTGACAGTTTTTCTGTAAGTTTTTGTCTTTTATAATTGGAAATTGTTAGACCTTTTTAAATACCATTATTATAGCAAATATGTCTTACGTTATAATGTCGTAATTGTACTGTTAAAGGGCTTTTTTTTACTAAATACTTACGTTTAATCCATAGGCTGGCTGATTAAAATTAGAGACTGTTTATAAAGTAAATCTTAAGACAGCTGAATAGTCGTGGGTTAGGGCGGGCAGCTCTGTTAACAGGTGAGCTTTGACAGTACTAGCCGCCTAACCCACCCTACGTCAGGATTTAAGGAAAGTTTAACAAACAGTCTCGCTTTGCAGCAGCTACGGAAATAATCAATCAGCTCATCATCTTTCCCTTTTGTGATCAGGAGTCTGCGAATATCACAGAATCATCCTAATGTCCAGATCACGTGGCTATGTTTTAGTCAGCCATTTTAGATTAATGTGACTAAAGATTCGACAGGTGCGACCCGTGGCGAATTTAATTCGCCAACGTAAAGCGCACCTAAGAAAACAAAGGTCTTTCATAAGCTAGGCGATGGACGCGCGTCCATCGCCTTTCATCAAGCAATCATCCAGTGATCTTATTAGGTCAAATCAGGGGTAAGCATGACTAATCAACAAATTCCGCTAACAGAAGACTACACTCGCCCTTGGGCTCTTATGCGTCTACTGCCTAAATGCCAAAGGTACACAGTTGCTAGGTTCTTTAATCGTCAGGATGCTCATAACCATCTCCGATTTTTGGATCGGTATATGCCAGAAGCAGAGTTTGAAGTAGTTTTCGATCTGCCTGTAAATCAGGATACTAATCAGCTGCTGTAACAGGTTAACAATCATTGACACTCCCCGCTCGTGCATAGACGGGGATTGTTGGATCAACGATTCGACTTGCTGCGGATGGTTTACACCAACCACGATACAGGTTAACTCACCCCGTCAAACCGCTGCAAAAGCCTATATCCGTCATGCCAGCCTCTTACGGTTTCTTAACACCTTGCCCTAATCCTTAACATTAATTCGACAGAGTAAAATGGTGCTTATTAATGAGATTTCAAAAATTCTGAAATTCTCTCCACTGCCCTTTCTAAAACCTCTGGTTCCTGTACTAAGGCAAAACGCACATAGCCTTCACCAGCCTTGCCAAAACCAGCTCCTGGAGAAACAGCCACCCCAGTGGCTTCTACCAAGCTAGTACAAAATTTTACTGAGTTCCCTGCCCAAGGTTCTGGCAATTTTGCCCAGACATACATAGTGGCTAGTGGCACTGGCACTGACCAACCAATGCGGTTTAAAGCATGGACAAAGGTATCCCGCCGCTGTTGATAGGTGGTGACTACAGGTTTAACAATGTCTTGAGAACCATTCAACGCTGCGATCGCACCATTGAGAATCCCCCTGTATTGGTTAAAGTCAATTGCCGCTTTCACCTGCCGCAACGCTCGAATCAATTGAGCATTACCGATAGCATAGCCAATCCGGAAGCCTCCCATATTGTAAGACTTGGAAAAGCTAAAAAACTCAATCGATACAGTCTTCTCTGGGTCTGCTTGCAAAACCGAGGGAGCAACAGAGTTGGGATTGAGGGTTTCTGGGATTTTCCCGATCTGCTCGCCATTGCCTCTGGTATCTTCAAAAACGATATCAACGTAGGGAAAATCGTGAACTAATACCAGGTTATGGCACTTACAAAACGCCACTGCTTCCTCAAAAAAAGACAAGGATGCGATCGCAGTAGTGGGATTATGGGGATAACTCAACACCATCATCCGTGCTTGAGCTAGCACTGCCTGAGGGATATCCTCAAATACAGGCAAAAAATTGTTTTCTGCCAATAGGGGCATGGGATAAATCTGACCACTGGCTAGGTGGACACCACCGGCATGGGAAGGATAGCCTGGGTCTTGTAGCAGAGCAAAATCCCCTGGATTAAGCACAGCTAAAGGTAAATGAGCTGTGCCTTCCTGAGAACCAATCAGTTGTAGCACCTCAGTTTCTGGGTCAACCGGAATACCAAATCGTTTAGTATACCAGCTAGCAGCTGCCTGACGAAAAGCTTTAGTACCATGAAACAGCAAGTAACCGTGAGTGCTAGGCTCATACAACGAGGCTTCAATCGCAGCACACACATGCTTGGGAGCTGGTAAATCGGAAGACCCTAATGATAGGTCAATGATTTCTTTCCCAGCAGCTGCCAACGCTTTGGCCTGATCCATATCGGCAAATACATTTGCTTGCAGGGGTTGTAAACGTTGGGCAAACTGCATTTTAAAAATTCTCCGGGAAATTCCCCCACCGCCGCGTAGCAGGTGGGGGATGGATAGCGAGCATGGTTTGTGGTACAATTATATTAGAATTCCTCAATTGTAATAGTGCTCAAGGCATACAAGTTCAGACTATACCCAGACAACAGTCAGCACATCGCTTTAGCTCGTAGCTTTGGCTGTGCTAGATGGTTTTGGAATTATGCTCTTACTTTGTGTCAACAAACCTATCAAGATACGGGAAAAAGCTTATCCAGAGCAGCAATACAGGGACTGTTACCGGGTCTCAAAAAAGAGTACGAATGGCTCAAAGATTGCTATTCTCAATGTCTTCAGTTTGTAGCCAATAACTTATCAACCGCGTTCAAAAACTTCTTTGATAAACGAGCTAAATACCCTCGATTCAAATCAAAGAAGGGAAGGCAAACAGTGACTTATCCTCAACATTTCCACATTGAGGGAGATTACCTGAAGCTTCCAGGAAAAGTGGGTAAAGTTTACTGCCGTCAGCATCGTCCCATTGAAGGAGAATTGAGATCGGTAACAGTCTCCATGAATCCAGATGGTAAGTACTTTGCCTCAATTCTAGTTGAGGATGGAATTGAACCTCAACAACCTAACAGCCTTGGCCTTGCTATAGGTATTGATTTAGGATTGACTCATTTTGCGGTCACTAGTGAGGGTGAGAAGTATGATAATCCTAGACATATTGCTCAACACGCCAAGAATTTGAAGCGTAAGCAACAAAGTTTATCTAGGAAACAAAAAGGTAGCAAAAACCGAAACAAAGCCAGAATAAAGGTAGCCAAAGTTCAAGGTTTTATTGCCAGATGTAGAGAGGATTTTCTGCACAAACTATCCCGCAAGATAGTTAACGAAAACCAAGTTATTGTGGTGGAAAATCTCAATGTTAAAGGCATGGTTAAAAATCCTAATTTGGCTAAAGCCATTAGTGATTGTGGCTGGGGAATGTTCACAACAATGCTCACCTACAAAGCTGAATGGGCAGGGAAAATCTACGTTGAAATTGACAGATGGTTTCCATCATCGAAGCTTTGTCATGTTTGTGATCATCAACAGGTCGAGATGGACTTGTCTGTTAGAAATTGGACTTGTCCTTTTTGTGGCACTCACCATGATAGAGATATCAATGCTGCTATCAATATTAGAAATCAAGGCTTGCGGATATTGGAGTTAGGAACTAGCTCTACTGCCCTTGGAGGGGACGTAAGACAACCTGGGAAAACTTCTGTTGTCTCAGATGCAGTCCCCCATGAATTGGGAAGCCCCCGATTACGCGCAGCGTGTCGGGGGTAGTTCACTCTTAGTCTTTTTCTTTTGTCTATTCAGAGCTGATTCGTAAACTCGCTGTAATCTTTGTAGGATAAGGCTTGCGCTAAAATAGAACAATTGAACTATTTAATACCCAAAAGACAATCATAGCAATGCTTTCAGACTTCTTAAGATTTCCTTTACAAATCAGCTCTCATGCACGAGACTTTCCCATCTGCGCTGGCATTGCTCCCATTGCCCCTTACTGTCCTAATTTAAATTCTCATCCAGCATAGTTTTCAATTGAGCTTTGGTAATTGCTCCCTCATGGGATTTGGCCAGCTCACCATTTTTAAACAGTCTTAGAGCAGGGACACCCTCTACCTTGCACTTGGCAACGGCATCTTGATGTTGGTCTACTTCCATCTTAATGACTTTTAAGCGATCGCTATAATTTTTAGCAACCCAGTCCACTGATGGCGATACTAAGCGGCATGGTCCACACCAAGTTGCCCAGAAGTATACCAGTACTGGCTGCTGGGCTTTTAAAACTTCAATTTCAAAATCTTTATCTTCGATTGTAATCACATTACTCACAACGGTATCCCCTCAAAAGACTAGATTAGACTGCATTGACATAATCTATATATTAATTGCTTGAACTTCCCCCCAGCTCAAGCATGGGGGATTATAAACAATTGTTACGAGATGGGCGTCGAGCCGCATCTGGACACGTTGAGTATAGAATATTTTACTATGACTGAAAACATCATACCGTTTGCACCAGATCAAAACTCCCTTGTCAAGGAAGTTTAAATCAAGCCGTCGGAGTTCTCAGCCTTTATGGTTTATCGGCTTTTCTAAAATCGAAATTTATACAATTGCACAAAAATTTGCACAAAAAAACGGGTTAACCCGCTATACAATTGGTCAACCCGTGAGCTTGGGAACGCCTAAATGGACTACTTTTGTAGCACCAACTTAACGTTGGCATTGTTTAGCCCACGCTGCTTGACTTCTGCCAAGGTCTTGTTAACGGCATACTTCTGGTTGATGGAGTTGATCAACTCGGTTTGGTTGTGCTTCTTAGCCACACCCCAAAGGTCAGCAATCAGGTCAAAGGTGCCATCACTGTTGCGAGACCAACCTAGATCATATTCGCCTTCGAGAACGGCAACCAAGTCAGCGCGAACTCGTTGACCATTGTAGCCGCGAACATCAGCTTCTGTCTTAACATTGATTCCCAGGTCACACAGGGAAGTCTTCAGGATTTCGGCATCGGAGATTTTAGTGCGCAGAGTGCTAAAGTGAGACATGTGGATTTCCTCCAGAAAAGGTATCAGAGAAACGACAACGTAGCATTTTACTTTTATTGCTAGCCGCCCTCAACAATTACAAGCGGCTACTTATCAAACTGCTAGCAATGATGTTTTGCTAGCCTTTACTCCTGTTGGGAGCAGGAGAAAGCCTGTTAGAACTCCATACGCTGATATTCAGCTAGGGAGGATGCAGCAGGTCGCGCGCGTTGCCTAGCCCAGTCCCTCAGGGCTGCAACCTGCTCTGTCATCGTGCGCGATAGAGGCTGAGTTGATTTAATCGCGGCAATAATATCCAGTTGAGTAAACTCCCGGTCTTGAGCAAATGCCTCGTACATGGCTGCCACCATAGCTTGCTCAATCTCAGCCCCAGAAAAACCTTCAGAAACCTTAGCTAACTGTTCAATGTCAAAGCGGTCAATATCTCCACGCCGCTTTTTCAGGTGAATTTCAAAGATTTGCTGGCGTTCTTGGGTGTTGGGTAAATCAACAAAAAATATCTCATCAAAACGACCTTTGCGCAGGAATTCTCCTGGTAGGCGCTCCACTCGGTTTGCTGTCGCCATCACAAAGACTGGTGAGGTTTTTTCTTGCATCCAGGTCAGGAAAGAACCAAATATCCGACTTGAAGTACCCCCATCAGAGTCAGAAGAACCGCTGCTACCAGCAAACGACTTATCAAGCTCATCTATGAAGAGAATAGCTGGAGAGATTGATTCTGCCGTCTTCAAAGCATTGCGTAGGTTAGCTTCCGAGCGCCCTACCATCGAGCCATCGTATACTCGCCCCATATCCAGGCGCAATAGTGGCAGACCCCATAAACGAGACGTAGTTTTGGCAATTAGAGATTTACCACAGCCAGGAACCCCTAGAATCAACATTCCCTTCGGTTGAGGCAAACCATATTCTCTCGCCCTCTCGGTAAAGGCATTAGAGCGCTGCTTCAGCCAACGCTTCAGTTCCTCTAACCCTCCTATAGAATCGAGGGTTTCATCTTCTTCGATATAATCTAGGATCCCGTTGCGGCGGATGATCTGCTTCTTCTCGGATAGAACAATATCGACTTCAGCTTCGGTGAGACGACCAGCTTTAACGTAGGCTTTGCGATAAACCTTCTCTGCTTCATCGCGGGTCAAGCCTAATGCTGCTTTGAGCAGCTTTTCCCTAGTTTCTGTAGTCGTTCGGCGAGTTTTACTCTGATCCAGTTGGTGGGATAGGACTTGGTTAAGTTCCTTAAGGTTTGGTAGGGGAAAGTCAAGCACAACCACTTCCTTTTCCAACTCAATAGGAATCTGCTGCACCGGGGACATTACGATGATAGACTTTTTAAGAGACTTCTTTGCTTCCTCCCTAAAGCTTGCCATCGCATCCCGCAACCATCGGGTAGTTGCTGGTGCATCTATAAAGGGATGTAAGTCCTTAAAGATGTATATACCAGGCTCTTTTTGTTGAATTACCCACTGAACTGCTGCCTCAGGAGAGACCGTATTGTGCTGAGTGGTGTGGCGTGATTGACCATACTCAACAATCCCGTGAGTGACGGTCCAAACGAAGACTCGTTGCTGTTGAGACTTCCTTTGAGCAATCATTGCTATTGCCCTCTCTGCCCGCTCCTCCTCGGGAGTCACGAGGTAGATTAGAGGATATTGAGCTTGAATGAGAACGTTTATCTCTTCTTGCATAACTCTACCTAATATTAGAGACGGCTTACAACTGCCCAAACATCTTCAACTGAACCACTGAGCTAACTAAGTGTGCTCTGCGAGTAGATTAATTTGTCTACCTTAACTTTGGCTACCTTAACAAGGAACCAATTCCTCTTCTCCGTGAGAATCGGTACTGGAGCATACTTTTGCTGTTACCTTTTCTACTGGGAGTTCTTCCGATATCACACCAGGTTGGTTTTTCAGAGCAACTAATTTTCCCTCTGAGAGAACCAAGTCACTAGAACACTCAGGACAGGGGTATACTTTATGGGTTTGTCCATATTGGTCTACCTCTTCAACCACATCTTGATGTTCTATGTAGAATATAATCGCCCTCTCAACCATAGCTGACATTGATTCAGAATCAACAGCCGCTTTAATTTTGAGCCGGCGGTGCAATCCTGGTGGAAGATAAAGAGTAACTTTTTGCTTGTCTTGCATATATTTTTTATATCGTTGTACCCGGGTATGTATTTAACCTTATCGGCTTCCTCTCTAGCTGTCAAGACATTTAGCTGGTAT
>NZ_JAAHHZ010000157.1:0-12932 GCF_010672005.1 Moorena sp. SIO4A5
GTCGATCTACCCTTTTGTCAACAGAATCTTATGCTAGTAGACCATCAAACCCCCAAATCTAATCACACCACCCGTAATCCCTTAAAAAAAGCAGGAACTTATGTATCACTGTTGTTACTGGGAGCAGGGTTAGGCTTTTCCGGCGGTTATGTAGCATTACGTAACTCTGTTCCCGAATCCACATCCCCTCAAGCAATTGTCCCTCAGAACAAAACAGCTAGGCTTCCAGGCAGTAAACCTGTGGTGACTCAAAATCCCAACTTTATCACCAATGTGGTAGAACAAGTTGGACCAGCAGTGGTGCGGATTAACGCTTCTAGAACCGTCACCAGTAGAGTCCCAGATACTTTTAGAAACCCAATGTTCCGGGAATTTTTTAGGTTCCCATTTCCCGATGTACCCCAAGAGCGAGTTGAACAGGGTACCGGTTCAGGTTTCATTATCGATACCGATGGTTATATTCTCACCAATGCCCATGTAGTCGATAGTGCGGATAGTGTTAATGTAATCCTCAAAGATGGTCGCCAATTTAAAGGGACGGTAGTGGGAAGCGATCCCTTGACAGATGTAGCCGTGATCCAGATTGAGGCGGAAAACCTACCTACCGTTGCTCTGGGTGATTCCGATCAACTCACCCCAGGAGAATGGGCGATCGCAATTGGTAATCCCCTTGGTTTAGATAGTACTGTAACCACTGGCATCATTAGTGCTACGGGTCGTTCTAGCTCTCAAGTCGGTGTTCCCGATAAGCGAGTGGAATTTATCCAAACCGACGCTGCTATTAACCCCGGTAACTCCGGTGGACCCCTGCTCAATGCCTCTGGTGAAGTGATTGGCATGAACACAGCTATTATTCGAGGTGCTCAAGGGTTAGGATTTGCCGTTCCCATTAATACGGTGGAAGGAATTGCTGAGCAACTGATTGTTGATGGTAAAGTAGAACATCCTTACTTGGGCATCCAGATGGTAACCTTAACCCCAGAGGTTAAACAACAGATCAACAGTAATCCCAATGCTGGGTTGATGGTTGATGAAGAAAAAGGAGTATTGATTGCCAAAGTAATACCTAATTCCCCAGCTGCTAAAGCAGGATTGCGTGCGGGTGATGTGATCCGCAAAATAAATGATCAGCCAGTCAAAGATGCAACAGAAGTTCAGAAGTCTGTGGCTAAAACCAAAGTAGGTAGTGATTTAATCCTAGAGTTGCGCCGCAATCAACAAGATACCAAATTGACTGTGCGACCTGGTGCTTTTCCCACTGGTAAGTAGTAGTTAAGTAGTAGTTGAAACGGTTAATATCAAGTTCAGTTAATCCCTTTAATTATCGGGCTTTGGATCACATTAGCATTCAGCTGTCTGCTGAATGCTAATTGCTTATTGAATCACTAATGAATAATTAACCAGACTGGCATAGTGAAGTACCCCAACCTGCTTGACCTTTGGTCACGCTACGCGAACGCTGAGGTTGGGGCTTCCAATTCTCAACTCAAATCAGGGACGGTCTTATTCGTCTTTGAGGTTTCCCGCTTCATCCGCCGATGCCTCAACCAGAGGCGCGCGCCTGCTGGAATTGGTCTTACTCAGCGTCCACAGGCAGACATCCGCCTTCTATCGACGTATAACTTTTACGACAGACTTACCATGGAATTACAGCTCTATGGCTAACCAGCCGGGGCAAGTCTCTTCCCGGAGACGAAACCTTAGTAGAGTGGAGCCTTTATGGTTGGTCGGCTATGCATAAAAGGGTTAAAACTGTTTGATTAAGGCTCCACTCTACTTACGGTAACTTCAAACCCTGAGCTCTGCTAGTACTTTTACACCTTGAAGGTAGCCTTTTAGTCAGTCAGGCGGGTCATCAACCAACTTTATTCTAACACGATTCGCAACAAGTCCTCGTCTCGCTATCCATCCCCACCGTGAAAGACGGTGGGGAATTCCGCGAGTTTTGTTAAACATAGCTTTGCCACTCGTCCCCTGTTAAGGACTCGGTGGCAACTGCCTGCTGTAGCCCCGTTTGATTCATTAGCCAGATCTGATTTTGTCCGGTAGTGCCATTACGCAACAGGACATCGTCAAAACCATTATCGTCAAAGTCCATAGTACCACGAATTTCCCACTCACCGCTGATTGGTGCTGAGTCAATGAACACTGACTCTACATACTCAGTACCATCCATCCGCCAGTAGTAGACATCTTGGTTTTGAGTATTGCGCCACAGAATATCCGCGTCACCATCGTTATCTAAATCTCCAGCACCTTCCATTTGCCATAGACCGTCTTCTGGTACTACCAAATTCTGACCATCATTCTCCCTGGTAATCAAGACTCCCTGATCCAGCTCCGTGCCATTCATCAACCAAACCGCATTTTCTCCGGTTTCGGTATTACGCCAGAGAATATCTTCTTCTCCATCACTGTCGAAATCTCCCGTGCCACGGATTTCCCAGTTGAGGTCTGATACCTGGGTGCTAGATGCTCCGCTTTTGAACTCAAAGCCTTCCATTAACCAGAAGCCAACATCTCCGGTATCGGTATTACGCCAGAGAATATCCTTTTGCTCATCGCTGTCGAAGTCTCCAGCACCACGCATCTCCCAGGGACTGTCAGCTGGTTCCGATTGAATCGAATTTGACTGACCCAAGTTGGTGCCATCCATGATCCAGGCAAGATTGTTTCCAGTTTCGGAATTACGCCAGAAAATATCCGCAGAAGGGGCATCAAGTTCATTAAACTCAATGAAGTCAATTCGGGTCAATTCGCCGCCATCAGAAGTACCGTTAATTGTGATCAGGTCTCCATTCTCGATGAATACGGTACTGCTAATTTGTTGATTGACAAAACTATCAGCATTAGGCGTATTACCAGCACCAGGAGGGGGGTTATTGAAAGTTAAAGTTGGCAATTCGGTATCGCCAATAGTGATATCTATGGTGCTATCCCCATCAGTCTCATCAAAGTAGCCCAACCTTACTTCGTAGTTACCAGTAGGTAGGTCAAAGGTTCTAGTAGCAGTACCAGAATCCTCAGATATCCTGATGACTGAACCACCCTCAGCATCGCTATTATTCTCAATTACAAAATTCGTTAGATTTGGAAAGCTTTCAGCTTGAATTTTTACCATAATTTTTCTTTACTCAAAAATAATAATCTGTCGCTTTTGACTAGTTATTCGGAAATGTTACCTAGTCTGCTTTTCAGTGTTTACTAGGGATTCACCATCACAAGGTTACCCATTAAATATTTCATGACTTTATCCTTTGATCAGGATAATTTGGTCACCCCCCCAGGTTTCTATGATGGGAGGCTTAGTTATGGTTCAACAGTACCCTTAAGGGTACTTTTTGGCTCTGTCCTGTTTGCTAAACTGTTAACTTAAATTACCTAAAATTATTGCTGTGTATAGCTTTTAAATTTTGATAGGGTGCATCTCACTTTTGGAAAAACAACACTCAAAACCCTTGAATGCTAATATAATGTCATGATATATTTCAATAAATATAGCGTTTCTAGGACTCATGAGGTACACATTATTTTTTACCTCTTCCCTCTTCCCTTCCCCTCCTGGGAGGGGTTAGGGGTGGGTTCCCTCTTACCTGCTCCCTGCTCCCTGCTCCCTACTCCCTAAAAACCAGAAATTTGTACCTCAAAAGTCGTAGAATTGCTATAAGCTATCTATATCTAGCAGGGATAAATAGGTCATGAACAATCTTGATGATTTATAATAAAATCAAAAAATATTCGGAACTATTTACTAGTTTTCCCTGTTCTCTGTTACCTCTTTTTATCAATGCTATGTTTACATCTCATACCGAGTTGCATTCAAAGAGAGTAGATTGGTTGGATAGGGAGATAGGGAGATAGGGAGATGGGGAGATGGGGAGATGGGGAGATAGGGAGATGGGGAGATGGGGAGATGGGGAGATGGGGAGATGGGGACCCACCCCTAACCCCTCCCAGGAGGGGAATATGGGGAGATGGGGAGATGGGGAGATAGGGAGATTGGCGGAAGAGAAAGTTGTACGTTTGACCGCAACTTGGTATCAAATAAAAATACTATAGCAAGTATAAAATAGGTGAGGTACAAAACAAACAGGACTTTGTACCTCACCAAATTAATAAATGCTATAAAATGCTATAAAATTGTTAATTGCCTGCCTGCCTTCCAGCCTGCATAATTATTGCTTTAGTTCTTCCTCAAGCATCCGTTGATAAACCTTTGGCAAGTGCTTACTCATGCTATTTGTTTCTATGCCATAACCTAGACTTGTCCAAGTACCAGACAACCGCCGCAAAACTTTATCTAAATTTCCTTGCCGCAATTCTTTGGGAATATCCATCCCCCAGGCTCTACTATCCTTGAGCCAATCGTGAACCACAGCATCCTGGAAGTGTGGCTCAAAGCTATACTGCTTCCAAAACAAAAAGCCTGAGGGTCTGGGGTGATAGCGTTGTGCCTTTTCTTTCCAGGTAAAATCAAGGAACTGATACCGTCCCGCTGCTGTGCTACATTTTCCAACATTAGGACCAGCGACTATGGGAACACATATTTCAGGATGACGCCTTAAATCAGAAACGTGTTGACCCCCATAGATAATCGTGTAGGGTTGGGGGTCATTGGCTTCACTAGCGGTGATAGTACGCATTAGGGCGCGAATGTAAGGATCTCCCCCCCTCATCACTAAGGGAGGGGTGCCGTGAATACTGGTAGGATAATCAGATAGCGATCGCGAAACCGGGTAGTAAGCCCATCTATTAAACACATGTCTGAGATAAATCCCCAATAATAAGCTCACTATCACTAAGGCTGAAATATTGTAAAATAAGCCTTTGAGTGTAAATTTATAGGAAGTATTTGGAAATCCTCTTAACTTTCCGTACTTCTGCCGGGGTGATGAAGACACTCAGTTGAATAATCCTTACTAGTGTTAATACTGTGAACTTAATAGTGTTCACAAAATGCCATTGACGGAACGTCACGCTAAGCGAACGCTCAACACTCCCTCAACCTACGTCAGCAAATAGCTGTTCCCAGCCTTGATCGGGAGCTTCTGCTGAGCTAACCACTTCTACTATTTTATTCCGAGCTTCCGGTTCCGACAGCGCCTCAACACAAACTTCTGCTACTTTGGTGCGAGGTATGCTACCTTCAAATAGAGTATCTGCCCCAGACATCACAATCGGGTCTGAGTTGTCTTCGTTTCTGAGACCACCTGGTCGCACAATGGTGTAGGTCAAGCCGCTTTTTTGGATATATTCCTCTGCTTGCTTCTTCCAGACCAGAATCAGCCAGAATAGGTTGAGGGGATGGAAAAACTGGGACACACAGAGAGAAGAAACCAATACAAAGTGTTCTACCCCTTTTTGCTTAGCAGCATCTACTAAATTTTTAGTGCCTTCGTAATCCACCAGGTAGGGTGCGGTTGGGTCAAAGGTAGGGCGAGCACCAGTGGCGCACAGCACTACAGTACTATCTCCGATCGCAGCACTGATGCTCTTGGGTTTGAGCACATCCCCCACCACTAATTCTGCTGCTGGTGGTAATATTTCTTGAGCGTAGTCTAAATTTCGCACTAAAGCCCGTACAGGAATATCACGCATAACCAGTTCCTGTACAATCCGCTTTCCTGTTTCTCCCGTTGCTCCAGCTACACATGCTTTCATAGCAATTTCCGTACAATTCACCTAGTAGCTTAGCCAGTTTACCAGTTATTCTGAGTGAAAATTAAACTAGGCCATTCAATCGAGAATTATTGGATTTTGTCTTGATGCAAAGCGCGAGTGGGGGTAACCCCCTGTTCCCTTGCTGCATAGCTTCCGTAAACCCCAACCTCTCGGTTGTATAAGTTTATAGGTCATGTGTTTTTCTAAGACTTTGTGGGTGGATCTAATTAAAACCTGCTATAGTCAGTGATCTAATAACTGATCTAATAACTGATCTCGCATCACCAGAAACCCAGCTAGATCAGTCCCCCAAACTTTACACTTGTTTACATAGCTCAACTTGTTTTTGTCCGACTCCTGATGAACTCAGCCAGAGGAGCTGGATAAGCAAGAGCGACCCATGGACATTTCTCAACTAGGCTCTCAACTAGTTTCTCAACTAGTCACAAGGCAATAAAATGAAGAGGATGAGGTATGCGATCGCATTTTATTAACCATCAGTCAATTGAGGCAAAACAGGTCGATTTGAATACTCCTGCTATAAAGGCCAACACTGACCCTATTGTTCCATCAGGGTCTTACTCAGGTAGTGAGCCGACTCGGTTTCAGTGTCATTTTCAAGACTGTATGGAGATGTATGCTTCAGCTGAGCAAGTGAGTGCCTATCTAAATACTCACCAGGATTGGTTTTGTCGCTGCGCTCATCCTATGAAAGTAGAACTGCTCACAGACAATGGCTATATCTTGACCATTGGTAGCTTTGGGGCGTTTGGCTATAGGGTAGAGCCAAAAATCGGTTTGGAATTGTTACCTCAAGACGAAAATTCCTATCAGATTCGGACAATTCCCATATCCAATTACGTCAGTCCAGGCTATGAGCTTGATTTCCAGGCATCTCAGACCTTAGTAGAAGTACCAGCAAGGGAGTATTTTCAAGACCATCAGCTGGAATCGGAGTCCATACCATCAGCGATAACCCGCGTGGAGTGGCATCTTGACCTGATTGTTTACATGTGGTTTCCCAAGGCAATTCAGAAACTCCCTCAGTCCTTGATTCAACGCACAGGCAACGGAATCTTGCAGCAAGTTGTGCGTCAAGTTTCCCGGCGTTTAACCCACAAGGTACAGCAAGACTTCCATAGCAGTAATGGTCTACCTATACCGAACCAATCACAGCGGTAAAATCTACAGTAATATTTACTCTAGGGGGGGTACAATACCAGTAAGCATTCAGCCGTCAGCTATCAGCTATCAGCTTATGGGCTACTTGAGGTGCTACGTGAACAGCTAAAGGTCTGTGGCCACGCTACACCGAACAGTTTATGCCCATAGCTTAGGCTACTAATTTTGCTTTTGAATAAAATAAGCTGACGGCTGACGGCTGATAGCTGAATGCTTACCAAGACCACACCCCTAGGTAAATTAAATCATCTACGGATTGCTAAGAATCTTCTGCACAATTTGCATGCCGGTGATGGCTTGCCAGCTGAATAGTCCCAAGAGTGCAACATTGAGGACGATGTGACTATAGCGAGCCCAAGTTTGACCTTTCTGCATTAATGGTGTTAGAGAGGCAGAGGTAGCAATAATTCCGGTCATGCCTAAACCAGCCAGCAAATGGGGTCCAAAAAACAACTTGCCATTGTTAATGTAGGTTACTGCCATACCTCCGATTGTACCGAGTACCATCATGGCTAGCAACGCTGAACCCACAAGATGGTGCTTAACATTATATTGACCCTTAACTAGCGCTTTCTTTTCGTCACCTTCCGCCGTTCTAGTCTTTTGGATTTTCAAGCCCAGATAAAGAGCATAGAAGGCTGCCGCTAGGAGCACCCACATCAGTAAGGGGTGGAAGAATTGAGACCAAAATTTAACAGACTCTGGCAGGTTCATAATGTTATGTCAATTTTCAGGAGCTTCATGAAAATTAACATAACATAATTGCCGTTATCAAGTCTAATGTGCTAATAACTCAGTTAAACAATATGGTACTATAGCTATGCTCCTTGTCGCTGAATTTGGGGATTGTTAAGGATGTAGAAATGTTGCCATTGCATGGTAGTTGCCATTGCATGGGTTTGGTAAGCGATCGCGTCTTGCCACTGATGCCTAAATCAATTCCGGGGAAAGATACAGGAACAGAACTGTTAGCTTACCCCAGTTAGCTTACAGTTTGGCGTTCATATCCGTATTTCTTGCTGCCCATCTCCCCCAAGCGCACCCCTGAACACCCCGTCAGCATACCAAGTTGCCTTTATAATCTAGTCCCTGCTCACCTGCTCACTCCCTCACCAGTTCAAAGGATAATATCTTTGATTGATCGCAACATTGATCGCAACTTGGTATCAATGTTTTACGAGAGGACTAAAGCACTAATAAACATAGCCTAATAGACTAGCCTAATAGACATAGCGAGGCATCTCGCTCAAGGCGTTCCAGGTGTGTTCACTAACTACACCATTGCCTAGCAAACCCCTGTCGAGTTGGAAGCGTTGCACTGCTTCGAGTGTCAGGGAAGCGAAGATGCCATCAATCTCAGCGGTATAGTAGTCACTAATCCAAAGTACTTCTTGGACTGTTTTGACAGCCTCACCAAAACTACCAGGATGTATAATTGGCATATTGATGGGAGTACCACTCAGAAGAGCTTGCCAGGTCTTTTGGTCTACAACACCAGTTGCTCTGAGAAATACCTTTTGCTGGTAGCCTTGCACAGCATATTCAATCTCTGTGTCAAAGATACCATCTAATGGACCAAAGTAATATCCCCGGTGAGCCAAGATACTTTGTAATTCTACCACATAAAGACCAATGAACCCTAGATAAAGAGTGTGCTTTCTGAGCCAAGCAGTGACACAAGCACTGGTCTGGGAGGTTTCCAAATTAATCAAAGCTGTCATGCTAGATTTCCCTGATGAAATTTTTCCTGGCATTCTTCATAATCAAATATCTGAGGTTGAGCAGGGGTGATTTAAGTTTTAATAAGTTGTTAACCTTCTGCCAGTAAAGCGTGATTTGAATCACTGGGTAACTATGTATAGTGTTAAGTGTTGACTAGTGATTGTTGACTTTAGGGATGCACAGCCAAGGCTTGCATGCAGTAGCTAACATAAAACGTTCCATGTAGTTACCCCACTTTACGTTTATTTATATATACCCACATAGAGGTTTCAAAATTTATAGTTAATACCAAGTAGCATTGATCGGTAGGACCCTCTATCGAGAGTTTACCCGTCTGATGGTATCTTGCCGTCTTTGAATGCAATCCCTCTGATGGCAATGTCATACTATAGTTCTTTATATAGTGCTTTGCAGCTCATTAAAATACACTGTAGCCTCTCGGAAGCTCCTACTGCAATCACCGGCTGTATTGTATTCCAATCAAGACTGCGTTTGCATTTAACTCAGTAATGAAACTGTTTGTCCCAGGTCGCCTTTGTCTATTTGGGGAACATAGTGATTGGGCAGGAGGCTATCGCTGCCTAAATCCCCAGCTGGAAAAGGGCTACACCTTAATCACCGGAACCAATCAGGGAATTTATGCTCTGGTCTTATCTCATCCGACCGAGCTGATTATTCGTACTTCCCTGAGGGTGGGTAAACCCACCGTTTCTATTAGTGTACCAATGGAAAGGAGTGCTCTGCTCGCTGTTGCTAAAAAAGGCGGTTTTTTTAGTTATGCTGCTGGGGTTGCCTACCAGTGTCTCTGTCGCTATCCTGTCGGTGGAATTGAAATCGATAATTACCGCACTGACTTACCGATCAAGAAAGGGCTATCCTCAAGTGCCGCAATTTCCGTCCTAGTTGCCCGCAGCTTCAATCTCCTGTATGACTTAAACATGAGCCTCCAAGAGGAAATGGAGTTAGCCTATCTAGGGGAAACCACCACCCCTTCCCAATGTGGTCGGATGGATTTCGCCTGTGCTTATGGCAATCGACCAATCATGATGATGTTTGATGGTGATCACACCGATATTACTGAACTCAAGGTACCTCGGAATCTATTTTTTGTAATTGTAGACCTCGGTGCCAGTAAAAATACCCAGGAAATACTCGGTAAACTGAATCAGTGCTATCCATTCGCCACTAACGAAATACAACAGAATGTTCAGCACTATCTTGGTCCAATCAGTTCTAAAATTACTCAGGAGGCAGTTGAGGCTCTGGAAAGGGGTGATGCTGAACGGATTGGTGCCTTGATGAACCAGGCACAAGCTGAATTCGACCGCTATCTTATCCCTGCTTGCCCTGAGCAATTAACTGCTGGAGTGCTGCACCAAATCCTGAATTATGAACCAATTCAACCTTATATCCTAGGGGGAAAGGGAGTTGGCTCTCAAGGGGATGGCAGTGCACAATTTATTGTTAAAGACAAGGAAACTCAACAAAAGTTAATTAAAATTATTGAGCGTGATTTTCCCCAAATGGAATCTTTGGCGTTAACGATTTATGCAGACCAATAACGTTCGCAAAGCTGTAATTCCCGCAGCGGGTTTTGGAACCCGTTTGTTTCCAGCAACCAAAGTGGTAAAAAAAGAGTTATTTCCGATTATTGACCGGGATGGTAGGGCGAAACCAGTGATTATGGCGATTGTGGAAGAAGCGGTCAGTGCTGGGATAGAAGAAGTGGGGATTGTGGTGCAAAAAAGCGATCGCAAACATTTTGAAGAATTGTTTAAGTCCCCCCCCAAACCCGAACTCTTCGAGAAACTCTCTCCAGAAAACCAAGCATACAGCCAATATTTACAGGATTTAGGCCAGAGAATTACCTTTCTGATTCAAGAGGAGCAAGAAGGCTATGGTCATGCTGTATTCTGTGCCAAAGAATGGGTAAACGATCAGCCTTTTCTATTGTTGCTGGGGGATCATGTTTACACTTCTGACCATGAAAATTCCTGTGCTAGTCAAGTTCTAAAAGTTTATAACCAGGTTGATCAGAGCGTTGTTGCCTTGACCGTAATGCCAGGAGAGATTATTCATAAAGCCGGTTGTGTGACTGGGATTTGGGAAGAGTCAGAATCACAGTTGCGTGTGACAGAGCTTTATGAAAAGCCTACTCTTGAGTATGCGCGAGCCTATCTCCATATGGAAGGAATGGCGGAGGATCAGTTTTTAGCGGTATTTGGTATGTATGTACTTAAGCCGAAAATTTTTGACTATCTTGAAGACCACATCAACCACAATATCCGTGAAAAAGGTGAATTTCAGCTCACATCCTGTCTTGATAAATTGCGACAAGAAGAGGGCATAACCGGTTATCTAGTTAAAGGCAAGTATTTTGATACCGGAATGCCCCAGTTTTATCGACAGACCATAATTGATTTTCCCAATTAAACTTAGGTGACTTGATCTGATTAATCCTGTTTTTTTAATCCTGTTTCTCGAAACTAAGGGAAGCAGAATTCATACAGTAGCGTAAGCCTGTTGGTGGTGGTCCATCGCTAAACACGTGACCTAGGTGAGCGTCACAGACAGAGCACAAAACTTCTGTCCTGCGCATAAATAGGCTGTTATCAGGTTCCTCCTTTACATTCTCTTCTTTGATAGGTGCGTAAAAACTGGGCCAACCTGTCCCAGAATCATATTTGGTATCGGAGTTAAATAGCTCTGTGCCGCAACAGATACATTTGTAGATACCCTTCTCCTTATTGTTCCAGTATTCTCCAGTGAAGGCTCTTTCCGTTCCCTTCTGTCTGGTGACTTTATACTGTTCCGGTGTTAGCTGCTCTTTCCACTGTGCTTCAGTCTTTTGGACTTTACTAACCATGGCTGAATCCTTGTAATAGTTTTTTGTTGATACGTGGGAGGTGAGAGATCACCAATAGGGTGATCTGGTCTTTTGTAAAAAAAAGACACGTTTTGATACTTAACTTAACATTTTCTGGCACACAAGAGATGGGTATTTTAGGGCGTGTGGGAAGTTTGGGGCGTTTGGGAAGATGGCCAGGGTTTGATGACGGGTAATAATTCAAAGGTAATTATTAGCCCATGAGATGAATGGTGAGATAACCCTTCCGTGTCTACCACCGCTAAACGTCATAGTAAGTTGCGGTCAAAGGTATAACAGAAGTCAGAAGTCAGAAGTCAGAAGTCAGAAGTTAAACTCTTCCTAGACTTAGGTTTGAGACTTTTGTCATGTCCTAACTGCCCTGGCGACTGCTATATAACTTTCTTTTCCCCCAATCTCCCCATCTCCCCATCTCCCCATCTCCCCATCTCCCCATCTCCCCATCTCCCTATCTCCCCATTCAACCAATCTACTATCTTTGAATCCAACTCGTATCAATCTTCCTGGGGATACTCATCCCACAGTTTGGTTACTTGTCGTATGCTCTGGTAATTACCATTGCCAACAATCAAGTGATCCAATACCGGAATACATAAGAGTTGACCTACCTGTAATAACCGTTCCGTTAGAGTAATATCTTGAAAACTTGGGTCAACACTGCCAGTGGGATGATTGTGAGCCACAATTACCTGTGTTGCTCCCTGACGCAGCACTTCTCGGAAAATATCCCGGGGATTAGCAATGGTTTCTGTTGCGGTACCAACAGTAATAATCTGAGTACCTAACAAATGATTCTTAACATCCAGTAGCAAGACAGCAAATCTTTCATGATTTTGCCACATTAAGTCATGACTCAAAGATGCTGCTGCTGAGGCTGGACTATCAATGATTACACCTTCTGTTGGTCGAGACAGAAATGCCCGTTTTCCCAGCTCCACTGCTGCTAAAATCGTTGTGGCTTTCGCTAGTCCAACACCATGAATTTGGGTCAATTCTTGAGCTTTAATATTCCGCAACACAGCCATTGGGTCTCGTTGGTCTTTGGCAAGTTCCTGTAAAATCAACTGTCCCAAACCCATGGCAGAAAGCTTTCCTTTGCCTTGACCTGTACCTAAAAGAATTGCTAGCAGTTCCGCTGTCGCCAGATTTTTAGCTCCTAGAGCAACTAATCGCTCACGAGGACGTTCACTGATGGGAATATCAGCAATTCTCAGACAATATGTCATAGATGTACACTGACCAAGACTGAAGGGATTTATTTTTAGTTATCCCGTTTTGAGCTAAGAAAGCTAGATTCGATTGGCAATATCCTGATTATCCCAATAATCGAGATGGGGAGATGGGCGATGGGAGGATGGGGAGATGGGGAGATGGGGAGATGGGGAGATGGGGAGATGGGGAGATGGGGAGATGGGGAGATGGGGAGATGGGGAGATGGGGAGATGGGGAGATGGGGAGATGGGGAGATGGGGAGATGGGG